>JAHHIL010000025.1 GCA_019358975.1 Trichocoleus desertorum ATA4-8-CV12 | reverse complement strand
TGCTTTGGCGTTTTTCCCAATCCCAAAACCCTGGCTGGCTCATTGAATCTACCTCGACCGCTTCATCACTACGATCTCATATTTGTCTCGGCCTAAAATACCTCTTCATGAATTTTTCGAGGTGCCCTTAAAATCATCCGGGTCTTCACCCAGGGTTTTCCGGGTAAATGGCGATCGTGCTTTTTGAGAATTCGCTTGAATCGGCACACAGGAGGGCAGTAACGTGCCTTTCTCAACCCGCTAATGAATTGTGACGCTAGCGTAGACCTGGATTTAGCAAAATGGGAGGTGTTCGGTGCTCATCGCAAAATGTAAACGGCTTATTAGGAAAGGATGTCCTATTGAGCATCCTTTGAATATTTTGAGAGTCAAAATAGCAGGCTATTCGAGGCTAGGAGGTAAGATACAAGAGACACGAACTTCTACTGGTGCCTCACATCGTCAATCGCCGATCGCCGTACCATTGGCTCAATTCCCGCTCAATCTCATCCAGCATAGCGATCGCCTCTCTGAGCGATTCTGCATCAGCCGCTAACAATGGAAACACTGACTCAATCTGTTGCTGATAATCAGAAGGACAAAGCGTAAAGCCATTCGCAAGCGCCACAGCGCCCTTCTCATTCAGCAGGTACATCTCATTTAGTGCAAAGAGTACGTGATTCATACACGCCACACAGCGAAAACAGCAGCTTACCACATAGGCAACATCACGCCGTGCAACTGCCTTCTGAGCCACCAACAACGCGAAACTGATTTCCCAGGCGAATTTGTGAATGGTTGCTTCCTTAAGCTTAGCTGGATAAGGTGTTGTCTTAGCCTTCAAAGCGGCTGAGCAGACCAAGAGCAACTTCACCCACGTAGCTCGAAGACACAAAGCCGTGAGGGTGTCCAGGTTGGTAGTCGATCGTAATTTGTCCACTGTGACAGTCATCAATGACGTGGTTGACTTGAACCACATCCCGATAGAGGAAATCGACTGGAATGCCTTCAATTCTTAGCCATCCTCCACCGTTAATCCAATTACCCCACTCGCCGATTGGGGTGATCAGGTTCGTGCGGTGCTTGTCGTCTAGTTCGGAGGCGAGGTGATTGAGCGCCAGGAAATTCGGCGGGTTCTCTGGCTGGTAATAAAGCCCCACATCGATATCTGACTTCAGTGTATGGTTGCCTCTTGCTCTTGAACCACCCAAAGCGATCGCCACAACTCCCTCAATTGAGCGCAAGCGATCGACGACAGAATGAATGAACTGGGGCAATGGCTCATTCATCACGACGAGTTCACCTCTATCGTCATCCCAGCCTGACGTAATCGCTCTGCCAGGACATCCCCTAATCCGGTGGCTGGCGTCAGAATGCCTCCCCGGGTTTCGCCACCGGGCAACTCATCCATTTGCAGAGCCAAGCTCAAGGCTGATTCACACACAAACTTGACTGTGGCTCGGTTGCCAGGGTCGGCCTGATCTCGAATCAGCCCTCGGATCTGACGCCCATCTACCGCAGTCCCTAACAATTCACAGCTGAACCATCCTTCATTCATCGTTTGCTCAGAGGGTCCCTCACCCGGTTTGGGCAAGATGGGCTGTAGCAGCGGTGGCACTAGCCTGTGCGATAGCACGTATCGCGTCTGGGGTTGTTGGAGAATTCCCATGAACAGTGCCAGACCCACTGTTACACCCGTTGCCTTCAGCCATGCGAGGGGTTCATCAAACTTGAGATATTCCTGATAGGTGAAGTCGGGTCCATAGGGTTCCTGCCATTCCTCGTACAAAGCACGACTACGGCGAACGATGCGAGTATTCACAACTCCCATGAAAAAAGGGGCCACCCAGGTGTTGAGGTTCGCATCAAAGGAGGGCATTTGCGGATCACGGTTCCGATCAACTTCAACTTGAGAGTAGGAGGCAGAGGGATTGAGAAAAAAGGGATGACTCATGTGGGCTGCCCCTGGCGAGTTGTAGAGATTCATGGCTGATGCCAGGGTGCCACCGTTGACACCGCCGAAGGCTTGGAAGTAAGCATTGACCTCCTGGCAGGGCACACCAAATTCTCGTTGCAGGTGACGAACCACTAGGTAAGTCCCCAGATCGGATGGCACTGAATCAAAGCCACAACAGGGGATGATCCGGGTTCCATCAATAGCCGCCTGAGCATGGTAGCGATCGATCAGGATTTTGACCCAGGGAGTTTCTCCGGTAATGTCCACGTAATGGGTTCTCAAGCGAACGCAGGCATCAACCAGGGCATTCGCGTAGAGGGCAAAGGGGCCAGCCGTGTTGAGAATCACGCGGGTTTGAGAGACAATCGCATCGATCGCCTGCTGATCCTGGCTATCCGCCATCAGCACCTCTACCCCAACCCCAATCGCATCTCGAACGGCTGCTAATTTCTGGCGGTTACGCCCCGCGATCGCCCACCGCACCCCTGCAAGAGACGCATGAGTGGCAAAGTACTGCACCGTCTGCTGACCGACAAAGCCACTGGCACCGTAGAGAACCACATCATAGGGACGTTCCGAAGCATGATCAGACATGGCAACAGCCCTCCTGAGAATGGCTATGGTCGAGAACGCATTTCTTGCTGGCGCATCGGCATCGCATTGATGGTGCGGTATAGCCTGGCTAAATCCATTGGGGCTTGGCTTCGCTGTTTTTCTGTGCCGTCTTTCCCAACTAAGATTACCGCAAACTCTTCCACCGAAACACCAAATTGTCGTCTGAGCCCGTCTGCTGATGCCGCACTGATGGATTGCCCATCGGCCTGGTTCTTTCCAGTTCCTAAAATTTCTACTAGCTTGAGGTCACGATCCGCTACACCCGCCCGATCCGCCTGCCAAATCTGTATCTGTTGCTGATAATCGGATGCACCAATTGAGGGGGCAAAGACCAACAGAATGCGGTGTTGCCATTGATAGTCACTCAACCTAAATTCGACTCCCTGTGAGCGACCGGAGGTCGCAGCAACGCTTGCTACCTTTGTCGATTGAGATTGAGGCGGGGTTGGTAAATCACTCATCGAGATGAAAGGCTGAGTGCCAACACAGCCCTGTAACAGGGATAGAAACACAAGTACAGGTAAAGACTGCATTACGAGACAGCAACAACTTCCTTACTGTAACCAAACTTCGGCAAGAGGGGTTGGTTCCTGAGGGAGAATTTTAGAGAACAGAGATCAAGCAGACCGGGAAGAAGCTGCTGCTAGCAACAAACCGGAGCCAGGTGGAGCAAAGGAATACCTTTTTTTTTGAATTGCTCGCACCTCCAACCCAGGTCGAGCGATCGCGATTCCTGAGCAGGACGAAACAACCAGCAAAATCTTGAGTACCAGGAGCCGCAGGCGTTTATAGTTTCGTTTCACAGGCTTCGGCCAACGTCCAAACGCCACCGACTGCTGTAACGCAAAACCGTCTTAAGGATTTGGACATCTAGCCAATATCCCGAACTGGACAATTCATGGTTAGACGTGAAAATCCATTCCTTCTTGGCGATCGCTCCACCCATGCGATCAAACCAGTTTTCCTGGAGCGGTGGGGTGAACTGAAGCCGCGAAACTCACCACTTCAGTTCACCCGCGACAAATTGCCAATCTGGAACTAATTTTAACGGCTTCAGACAAGGGTCAACGCTTTCGATCTATTTTCACTCGCTTATTCGGGTCTTGCTTGTGAACCCAAGCGAGGAATTTTTGTAGCTGAGGGTCTTGCTTCAGCTTCTCAAGCGTATTCAGGTGGAGGGCCAGATGGGAGTGGTCGTAGAGCGTATGGATTTGGCGGTGACAGACGGAGCAAATTTGAATGGTGGGGCTGGGGTCTTGACCCTTGCGTTTCGTCTTTTGACGAGGAATGAGGTGGTGTTCAGTGAGAGCAGACATCTCTCGCTGGCAAAGTTGGCAGGGCTGAGGCATCGCTTAGAAATCAGTGCAGGGTAGGGAACGGTGCCCCATCAATTTGATCCTAGCGATCGCCCTCCCGGTTCGACATTAAAACCCGTTCGGTTCCCCTGCATCAGGTAAATTTTGACTGGGATTGCAGGCTGAAGCAAATCTGGGTGGTAGTGCGATCTCATGCAACCGGATCGCGATCGCCAGCACTGGGCTGATTCGTTGGGGAACGCGCGATCGCTCCTGAGAAACCTGAACTATAATCACACCGAGCCCTCTAGAGATCTCTCGCAACTTCTATGAACAAGGGTGAACTCGTAGATGCCGTGGCAGAAAAAGCCAACGTGACCAAGAAGCAAGCCGAAGCCGCGCTCACAGCTGCGTTTGATGTGATTCAAGCCACTGTGGCGGCAGGAGACAAAGTCACGTTAGTCGGATTCGGAAGCTTTGAAGCCAGAGAGCGCCAAGCTCGCGAAGGTCGCAATCCCAAATCGGGGGAAGCGATGACCATCCCAGCCACAAAGGTTCCTGCCTTCTCTGCTGGAAAACTCTTTAAGGACAAAGTGGCAAGTTAAGCCGCTGCCTTTCAACCGCCGCTGCCTCCCCAAGTGGGAGGTTTTTTGTGGGGTGCGATCGCACCTTTCACGCCTCTGGCAATTCCTGAGACATCCGCTCAAGTTCCCGGCTGAGCGACTGATCGCAGTGGTGCACCGCTGCAATGTCCCATCTGCTAGCATCTGGGTCGCAAGAACCAAAGCACGATTTTGGGCGTTGCAGAATAGAGGGATGAATTGAGATTGTATTCGATGCCCCTATCCTTCAACAGGCACGGCTCACAACCTCAACCCTCGAAATGCCCCTAGATCTCCTCTTCTCCTCAGCGTCATCTCCCGAATGCCAATCTCAATTCAGCCCACAACGAGTCCTACAATCTATCGGTTGCGATCGCTTAACAATTCTGCGTAAGAGCCAGAAGCAGGCGTTATGATCGCGCTTGATGTTAATGCATCTCTGCCATTCAACTACACTTAGAATTAACCCAGATCTGAGGGCTTCAAAGCAATGGTGTAAGCGCTTCCTCAACTGATGACCGTAGCCAGATGGACTGGTATCCAGATGGCTACGGTCGCTACGAATTGTGGAATGGGGTCGTCATCGAGATGCAACCGACGGGTACGCATGAGCAAGTGGGTGGGTTTCTAGCGGGTGAGTTATTCCTAGAAATCAAGCGGTTTGCAGTTGCCCTACGTCATTCCTCGCCAAGCGATCGTCAAGCCAGTCGATACAGGTAAGTCAGGCTACAACCCCGATGTCATTGTTCTAGATCAGCCTGCGTTGGCGGAAGAACCCCTTTGGAAGAGACGCTCCACGATTACCCAAGGCACATCAGTGCGAGTTGTGATCGAGATTGTCAGCACCCATTGGCGCGACGACTATGGACACAAATTTATTGATTACGAGGCACTGCAAATCCCAGAGTATTGGATTGTTGAACATTACCTCGGCTTAGGGGGTAGGCGTTATATGGGCTCACCTAAACAACCAACCCTCTCGATTTACCAATTAGTTGACGGGGAGTATCAAGTTCAGCAGTTTCGGGGTAGCGATCGCATCATTTCTGCTGCCTTTCCAGAACTGCAACTCACCGCAGAGCAAGTCTTTGCAGTCGGCCAATAGGCTAGTTTTAGGCGATCGCATTTCCCTTCCTCACGGGTATCCAGGCAAAAACACTCATTCTGAAGCGACCCACGCCTCCCAAAGCAACGCCCGATCGCTCCAGGCAGAGCGCATTAAATTCCAGCGAACTTCAGGGGTGGTGCGACCAAATAAGTTCATCATCGTTTGCAACATTTCGGGGGTAGAGAGGGTATTTGCCAGAAAAGCAGTCCACTGCGATCGCGGCAACTGAAAGAAGGAGGCAAAGAAAGCCTGGAGCGTTTGTTCATCAAACCGCATCAAATTCTCTAAACCAAATAGGTAGAGGGCGCGTTTACGCCTCTCATCACTTGACCACAGCGTTTGCCATGCAAGTGCAGCAATTCTGGTGGAGGGAGCTTCCAGATTCTCAACCGCATGGGCGATCGCCTTCGCGACCCCAGGCGCACGTCGTAGCAGAGCCCGCACCATGTAACCTGAGGCGGGATGCACCAGACTCGCTGCCCCACCAAACCCCATCACTGCCTGGTCGAGCGAAGGTAACGGCAGATTCATGGGAAACAAACAGTATTCCACATGCTGCACTTCTTTCACCTGCACCCCTCGAAAGGCAAGCCGCTGCTCTAACCGCTGCTGCAACACCTCAAACGTCACAGCAGGACTGCTCGCCAATGACGTCTCTTCTATAAAAAAGACATCATTGCCTAAATCCATCGCGTAGAGGAAGGTGGGAGGCGCTTGGCGTTCCGCAGGTGACAGGTGATCTGAGCGGTAGTCCATCAAGACAAACTGCTGGGATTCAATCGGGGGTGCAGAGAATCTGCCCACGATGCCGTAGGCTGCCTGGTAAGCGATGCGATCGCTTTGGGGTCTTTTTAACAGCGCTGGTTTGTGACCACTGGCATCGATCACAAGTCTGGCGGATAAAGTCGTTCCTGCTGTGGTTGTGACACAAGAGCAATTAGCTAGATGCTCCACGGTGGCAGCAGTGCCCTGACACCAGGTCATTTTGCCGCGATCGCAGCGTTCCAAAAAATAGTTTTGAAGTTTGACGTTATCGAATAGGCCATATTCGCGTTGAAGCGAAATTTCTTGTTGAGCCGCATAAGCCACACTGTTTTGCCAACGGTGGCTCAAAAGATGCGTCAAGTTCATCGGGTCTAATTCATCACACCAGATCCCATAGGTGTTTGACCACTCAACCGGAGGCAGAACGGGCGCTAAACCCGCAACGTTCAATCCTTCATCACAAAGAGCAGCGGCGATCGCTAGTCCTGCGGGTCCAGAACCAAACACCAAAATCTAACCTCCACTTCTCAGAACAAAGCCACCCAAATATAGATTCAAGCTGGCTGATGCTAGTTTCTATCGCCATACTGCTCAACCACTTTCCCAGGGCTAATAAATGAAATTCCCTGCCCTCCAGAGGTGTTGATCATGACTGCTTCAATCACAGGTTCTGACACCGTTTTTTCTGCAACCCATTCCACCACAAAGTTTGCACCTGACCCACCACTCGTATCATCTGCTGCCACAAAGAAGCTAGTGGAAGCCAGGGGTTTTAGGGCCACTGGACGCTCAATCTCTTGCCGCATGAGTTGACCATCTGTATCGTAGTACTTCACAGAGGTAAGGATGATTGAATTGGTCGAGTCTGTATTGCGAACGCTAAGGGTCGCTGATAAATTCATGACCCGATCTTGGCTATTGTGATGATAGATATGCGAATAAATGGGAACATAAACGGTTTGCCCCATGACGATATCGGCTTGATTGAGGGGAACGGTTTGAAGCTGAGTTTCACGGTTTTGAACCGACACCGGATTTGACAAGCGGGTTTGAGGCGAGCAGGAAGCAAGCGCGATCGCCCCAATCACCCCAGCAACAGATGATGTTTCAGCCCCATCAACATTCACCCTATGATACTGAGGCAGCATTGGTTCTTCAACCATAGTCGGAACCCCTGTAGACTCAAACAGTAGTCACTCCATTTCCACTTCACCGCTTGGCACTGCTGGCTCGTTCCAGACTTGCTGACATTCAACACTATTTCTCTCACTTTCATTGAGGGTTAACCTTGGGATCAAGGGAGTCAAACGGACTCGACACCACAGGGGTGCGGGTGCTATCAGCATCGGTGCGGTTGAGGGTAGCACCCTTAGAAGGCAGTTGCCATCAGCGTTTTAACTCTTGCACCCATTCCGGTGCGCTGAGTGCGGTCGGTGCGTCGGGTGCAAGGTCAGGTTGGGACCGCACCGCCTCAGGAGATAAGTTGTGATTCGTCAGCCACTTCCTTAGAATCAAGGTCAAGGCAATATCAAGATATTGCTGGAAGGTTGGTATCCGATCACCTGTCGGTACAAGGCGTGCTCCTGAATTTGTCATAGACTGAGTGATCCAAAGTTGCGGGACAAGTTCAGTTTGATAATTGGTTGAGGTTGTCCCAGTTGTGCTTTGTTGTCGGCTGGGGTTCACTTGGACTAAAGCAGACGAAGTTTTACTGTAAGTCAGAGCAGAATTTGAGGGGGACGTGCTGTTTCAGTACCCTCTTTCCACCCACCCTCTGGGCGATACGGGCTCCGCACAGGCAAGCCAACGGGCTAGCAGTTTCTAATAACAAAGATACGGTTACGGTTGATGCTAGATAATCTCGTGGAATTTCTTGAAGTCATCCGGGTCTTCACCCCATTGTTTTCCGGGTAGGTTGCGATCGTGCTTTTTGAGAATGCGCCTGAATTTCCACTTGGCGGCTCGGTACTTATTGCTGGTGCCAGACTTGCCCACATTCCACACCATTTCAATGACTTTGGTTTGGGATTTGTAGACATCGAAGTTCTTCAGAACCACTTCTGTGAGCTGAGGGTTAATCTCAGGGTCGAGGGGGTCAAACTGGCTCGGCACCGCATTGGTGCGGGTGCGGTCTTCGTCGGTGCGGTGGGAGTCACTATCCTTAGAAGGCAGTTGCCATAAATGTTCTAACTCTTGCACTAAATCCGGTGCGGTGGGTGCATCCGGTGCGGGCTCATCTTGGCGCTGCACCGTCTCAACCCCTGAGTTATCTTGAGCAAAAGTGGATTCATCCGGTAGCGTAGAAAAATAAGCTTTACTGCCTTTGGGGATAAATAAGCCATAAAAGCGATTGGCTTTTTTCTCTGCCACTTTTTGACTGCGATGGGCATACTCTTGGTTGAGGGATTCTTTTTGCCAGGAAGAGACTCGCTTTTCAATCCCTTCTCGAATGGCTTCACCGAGATACAGAATCGCCGTTTGATTTAAGTCGGTAATCAATACCCCAATACTCGAGGCTTTGAGATTTTGTCCGGCGACCAGCAGCTTGACTTTTTCGGTGCGTCCCACCCGCCAGCAGAACTTCAGCAAATCTCCAGCAAAGGAGCTCGGAGACACGCGCTTGCGGATGAAATCCATCACATGCAGTTTCTCAGGGGGTAGCGTGGCCGCGAAGGTATCTAGCGTCTCTTCCATCACTTCTGGTTTGCAGCGATTCCACACCCCAGCAATCTCGGAGAACTCATCAAAGAAGTAAATCAGCGGCGTAAAGACGGGGAGGGGATTGTCGGGGACGGTGCGGCGCTTGAGCAGAGCATGGGTGTTCAAATCGAGGCGATAGAGGATTTCAGTGGCGGCTTCTAATAAGCCAAAGATGCTGGAGTCGAAATCGGCATACTTGAGCTTGCTGAGGTCTGTTTCTTCGTTGGGTTTGGGGTTAGTGAGAATCAAGCCCACATTGTCACCCAAATCTTGCTCCATCAGGAGAATCAGGTTGTTAATCAAGGTGGTCTTGCCTTCCCCAGAGTCTCCCATCAAGCAGATTTGCGGATTTTCCTTGACGAAGGTGGCGAGGTGACTCGGGTCGGGGTCTTGAATGGCATCGGCTCGAGCTTTGCGATCGCGCTCGAGAGCGTCCCAATCAGTGCCCGAGACATCAAAGATGAGCTTTAACCCCCCATCGATCGGCTCTATAATCGGGTCCGCACAACAACCGGGCACAGCAATCCGCAGCGATTTAAGCAGGTCTTTGTTAATTTTCTTGAGGGCTTCGCCACTAGAACGAATCGGGGTGCTGAGTTTGCCATCCACCAGCACGGGTAGCACTTCAAAGCACAGCTCAAAGCGATCGCGCGGCAGGGGTCGGACAAAGGGCTTTTTCACCACAATGCCATGCTCATACAAGCAGCGAATCGCTTCGCGCGCCAGGAGTTCTTCAGGGCCACTCCCTCGGGGCAGGTCTGGTTTTTTGAGGTTGTAAGACTCCTGCACGGCGGCATCGGCGATCGCGGCGTAGAATTCCTCGCGTTCGGCCCATTCCTGCTCAAAGTGCTGCACCATCAAGCGTTCCCGTTCATTCAGGGCATCTTCTTGGGCTTGGAGACGATCGCGCTCTTGGGCAATTTGCTCTCGCATGGCGGCTTCAAACTCTTCCTCACGCTCGCTTAATGCCGCTTCTCGGGCTTCGAGGCCTTGCTGTTGGCGATCGTAATGCTCTTCCAATAAGGCTTGTTCCTGGGTCAAGCGTTCCCGTTCTTTTTGCAGGCGATCATAGTCGAGGGCAATTCGTTCTCGCTCTGCTTCCATCTGCTCAAAGTTCACGACTTCTGCGGCTTGCAGTTGGGTTTGGAGTTGCATCAGGGCTTGTTCATACTGCTCAATCTCGCGTCGATGCTGCAATTGGAGGTTGTACTGCTGCCACTCATACCCCTCTCTAACTTCGTTGGCAACCTCAAGCAGGCGGGTATGTTCATCCGTGGCCTGGATAGTCTCTTCTTCCTGGGAGTAGCCGTAAGCCGCCGCCAGCGCGGCTCCACAGCCGACCCCTCGCAGAGAGACCCAGAGCCATTGATTGGAGCGATCGCCAATCCCCACAAAGCTAAACAGCGACAGGAGGGCCAGAACCACTAGGATATGATTTGAAGGGCGATCGCGAGCGGTCATATTGCACCCCCTCCAGTGGCAGCACTTAGAGTAATCCCAACAGCACACCCGCTAAGGCCGCTGTTGCGTAGATTTTGGCTTCCCGGTGATAGAGGGAATAATGGGGACTGGCTTCCAGCGTGGCAAAGTAGGTCAAGGTCACCATACCTACTCCTACTAGGACGATCAATCCCACATTGGGTAAGGAAAGCCTTTGGCTGACCACCAGCCAGCGCAGTCCCATCGTCAGCAGGTTGAGGCAGAGCAGGCAAGACAAGGCGATCGCGAGGCGTTTCATGAACGTGTTTCGGGTCCATCCCGCTCCATCGAGCATCAGCGTAAAGAGAAGCGAGATACCACTCCTCGCAGGTGCAGGTCATCTTCCTTGTCCACGTTCTTTTGGGTCGCTTCCTGAACCGAGAGGTGGATGCTTTGTACCTTCTCTCGGATGGCATCCTGGTTCATGCTCCACTCGCTGAGGGCCGACTGAGCATTATCGCTGGCGATCGCCACTCTGGCCCGTTTTTCCACGAGTTTGTGAGCGGCAGCGAGGAAATCACATTTGGTGGACTCGAGGTTAACCTTGGCAATGCCCACTTCTACCCGCTTTTGAGTCAGGCTAATGCGCTCTTTTTCTAACTCGGCTTCCGCGATCGCCAGTTTCACGCCGCGCTGTTGGCGTTTGAGGCGCTCCAGTTCCGTGTTGAGTTCAGTTTCGCTCAGCTCGCGCGTGCGGGGGGTAACGAGATGAGCATTTAGAGAAGGACGGGATTCATCGGGACTCGGAGAATACTTCACCATTCGTCGCATAGCATTACCTGCCTTGGCTTTGAGGGGACACAATCAGCGGGGCGGGAGTAGGGCGCACAGCCGCGCTGACGAGTAGGTAGGTGCCGATGCCTGCCATTGCCACCAGCGAGGTCACGATCAGCAGCACGGCCCACGTATCTTGACGGGAGAGCCAGTCATCCCAGCGCTTCCAAAGATTGACGTTAACGTGGATTTCCGTTGGTTGCTGCTCCGCCACCAGGCGTTGGGCTTGTAGGAGGGCTTGGGCGGTTTGTTGGGCTTGCTCACCCGCAACCCGTTGGGCTTCAAAGATGAGAGCAGCGGTGTCTTGAGGGGTGGGAATGTTCGTGGCGAAGCGGGGCAGCGGGCGATCGCTCGGTTGCTCTCTTCCGCTCACCCAAACGATCGCCGGAAGATGATAGGGCGCAACTGAGGTGGGCGCAGGGGTCGGATAGGACTCTGGGTAAGGTTCATGGAAGGTGGAGTCTGGGGTCGAATAGGCGGCACCACCCGAAGGGTATGGCGTGAGGGAAGGGCTGGGAGCCGGAACGATCGCTCCCGGAGGTTGAGTGTGCGTTACTAAAGCTTGCTTAAACGCTTGTGACTGGGGGGTATTGACGAGATCCGCAAGCATCAACAAACCCACCAGAGTGTAGAACAAGCGCTCCACATGGTCCGTTCCTCGGATTTTTAGGTAATGCTGGCCTTCCACAAGGCGCGGGTAGTGCTTGCGCAAATGATAGTCATTCGGCACCCCGAAAGCCGCTAAAGTCAAGCGATGGGGGAAGAGATAACCGAAAGTTGGGTCTGCAATCAGGTGTTGGAGGTAAGGATTGGGCGTCATAGCCTTGAAGTCTCCTGGCGTGAGGATTTAAGGAAGCGGACTAGAGTCTTGAGGCTCTGAGTCCACGAGTTGCGGCAAGTAGGCATCGAGGGCTTGGCAGAGGACCGCATCCCAAGACAGGGTGGGATGCATATTGAGTACCTGTTGGAGCTGGTCAAACAGCGAGTCGGGGAGTTGAATTTCGGTGGTAATCATTGGGGGTACCTCAGGAAATGAGTCCTAGTGGATAATTAGTCACTAGGACAAAACAGTGAATGCCTAGGGCAGGGGTTTTCTAGGCTGAGCGTTGGGCGATCGCCCCCGATCCAAGCCCAGCCACCTAGCACAGCAACCGCGAGGACCAGGACAATCAGATAGAGGGGGACGGTGGAGATTCGCTGGGATTCGACAGCAGACCCAACTTTTTTGCCAGTTCCACCCGAACCGCTTCCGTGGCTTGCACCATGCTGCCGACTTCGGTAATGGCGAGTTCAGTGCCGAGACGGGTGCCCTTCTGGCTAGCCTGTTCTCTTAAAGCAGCTTCCAGCGTTTGGTCGTTGGTCACAAACTGTTGCAGCGTCGTGTTTAAGCTCGCGATCGCCTCGGTCAGCCGTTGAGTGGAGTCAATGACGCTCAGGTTCAAGCTTTCAACCTGCGGCACAGCGATCGGGGTCTCGGAGGGCCTTAGCGTGATAGCGGTGGTGGGAGCAGCAGTTTGAACCTGCTCAGCAGGCGGCTTTGAGATTTGATAAGCCGCCACGAGGTCTGGGTTTTGCTCCCAAACTTTAGCTTTCCAAGCCTCAAGCGGTAGCCCTGAGAGACGGTAATCACCCATGAGTTCGATGCAAAGCGGGGTGTAGCGATCGTCGGGCAGTCTTAAATCCACCTCACTAAACCAAGGGCACGCTTCTTTGATCTTTTGAAACCACTGCTGGACAGACTTGCGGGATACGCCGTAGTACTCCGCGATCGCTTTCGTGAACTGCGGCTCGCTCGGTCGCCACAGGACTAAATGAGAATTCGCACCACCTTCGTGAGAAGTGATAAGGGAAGTCGTAGCTTCTGGGCTCAAAGGCTCCTGAGTGGGTTGCAGTTGCGTTTCCTGGGAATCGGTAATCGGGTCTGCGATCGGCTTAAAAGCCAATACATCAAGGTATTTAGTCATGTTCGTAAGCCCTTAAAAAATGTTCGTAGATAGCAACTGGCGGCGTGGGTAGACGATAAGAAAGTTGCGCCTAGTTCATACGAATCATGCTAGATTAGGTTCAGAACTTAGTCAACGAGGTTCTGAACTTTTGCAGAGAGTTTCAATGAAGTTCAGCGTAGGGGATACGATAAACATGAACAACTCAATATTTTTTCAAGACGTGCCTACGAACAGAGAGCGGATCACTTTTGTCTGTGATCTTGAATTAAAAGCTTTTTTGGAAAAGCAAGCGAGTACTGAAAAGCGTTCGCTCTCAAACTTTATTGAAAAAATACTTGAAGACGTAGCTAAACAAAGCGGCTATACCCCGCCAGAAGAAAATCAGGGTAAATAATTGCTCCAGCATTGCAGTACGAGAAGGACAGAGTCAGTAGCTAAGCCGTCTCAACTCTCCTTAACAACCTGATCTACTAGGAAACTAATTGTTCCTAAGACTTGGACTGCCCATATCTAAAACGGCGTATTTACAAAAATTTTGAACTTGTAATTAATGCAGCCTAAGCCTGTCCCAAGCCAGGTTGAGAGATGCAGAGGGAGCCAATGAGAAAGCGATCGCCCACTTTCCACAGCAGCGATCGCCCTCAAATAACCCTTAGTTAAAAGGTGTATACCTATGCTATCAAGATTTCCTCGACGCAACCCCATTGTCGCGCCCGATCAGATTTTTAGTGCTGGCTTTCGGGATGGGATAAATCGACGTACTCATCACCCGCAGTTCTGCAACAACAGCAGCTACCTCCAGGGTTATGCAGAAGGATGCCGTTCTATCCCTGACTCCTGCAATACCCAGATCAGGTTTAGCTGCCCTACATGCCAACAGGATGAGCAGCGGCTGAACGCTACTGTCGGCTCAAGATCTATCCAGAGATCTGCTCGAAAGGTTGGGCAAGCAGTTTCCGAACTCATTCCCTTCTCACGCCGTTCTACCCTCGACTCAGCGCTTCAAGCAATGTGGATCTGGGAGCAAGACCAAAAACGCTTCGACTTTGGCACGGTTGCCCTCGGCTACCACAATGGCTGGTGGTTAGTGCTGGTCTCTAAAGACTTACATGATTTGGCTTTGCCGTTCTAAGCATCCGCTCAAGCATCTCTAAAGGAGAGCGATCGCTTGACTCTCAAGAGGGTGGCGATCGCTCTACCAACCAGCCCTCTCATTGATTAGTCATTTCCTCAGTAGGGAGATAGAACCTCAATTCTCTCCCTACTAGCCAACAATTAACGACCCAAACCATCATCCATCCTGTCACCCACCTCAGTTGTGGGTCAGTTTCTGATGTCATATTTCGCTTCTGTCACTGCCGACCCTAGTTCCCCTGGCGGCTCAGGCTTGCCTGCTGTTCTGGGAAATTCTCTCGTTTTAGACCTCGATGCATTCCCAGAACTTCATTGGCTCCCCACCTATCTCACACTCCTCAACTCCCTCCACTACGACCGCGATCGCTTAACTCAGGCAATTCAAGCAATTACCGAGGAAGGAGAAGTTTATCGCGACCAGTGGATTGAGACCTACACCAAGAGCAAGAACGGTAAGCAATATCTTTACTACCAACTGCGCTGGCTGACCGGAGAATACAAGCCCTCAGGACAGCCCAAAGTCAAAACTAAACATCTCTCCCATCGCGTCGTGGGAGAAGTGAGAGCCGCGATCGCCCGAGGCCATCAAGTAGAAGTGCTAGAGCAACAACGCCAAGCCGTTGAGGCAGAAATCACCCGACTTCAACAGCTTGTGCGGGGAACCGGCAGACGGCTCCAACGAGCGGCTTCCCAGCACTCACAGCAGCTAGGTTAAACCACCTTCCGTCAAGCCTTTGAACTCATCAGAAAAATACAAATATGAACTCCAAAACCTTGGAAGTCAATTCCATTCCCATTCCCCCTCAACTCACCGGGCTCCTTAAACAAGCACTGGGCAGAACAGGCACCGGATTTGATGAAGGGGCATTCCTGCAACAACTGCACTATTGGACCGTCAACTCGGAAACGAGGGGTTGGCTGAGCAATGGGGTGAAGTGGATCTATAACTCCCTCAAAGCTTGGCAAAAACAGTTTCCTTGGATGAGCGAGTACGGCTTAAGAAAAGCGATCGCCAACCTGAAAAAATTGGGTCTCATCCAAACGGCTCAACATTGGCTTACTCAGTACAAGCGCGTGATGTTCTATCGCATTAACTATGAGAGATTGCAGGCGTTTGCGGGCAACTTGTGCGATCTCATCACACCTCGATCCGTGAACAGCGATCGCCTCGACGTGCGAAGTAATCGCACCTCAAATTCAGAGACCTCTTCAGAGATTTCTTTTTCAGAACAAGCAACAGTGGTTGTTGCAGAAGCTGAAAGAGTTGAAACAGTGGCAACCGTTAAAGCTGGGGAGTTGTCCGAGTTGCCAAAGTCGAGCGATCGCTGTTCTGTTCCCAGTACCGAGTTGAGCAATTCTGCTAAAGACAACTCTTGCGTCCCTAGTTCTGGGAATTTTTTGAACAATCAAGACTTAGAATTCCCAGAACTCATTGAGGCTGTCGCCCAAGCGCTCGGGCGGCCCTCCGGTTCTTCACTACCAAAGTCACTGAAGGTAGCGATCGCTCAGTTTCCAGACCGAGTCCCAGCCGCGATCGCCTACCTCCAACACCAGCAACAGCGACACTCCATCCGTAATCCGATCGCCTATCTACATCAAGCCATTGCCCAAGGCTGGAGCCTGTCTATCGCGGGATCTGCCACTTCTGCACTAGCAACTGACTTCAAACAGTGGTTTGATTGGGCCAAAGCGCAAGGTAAAGTGCTTGCAGCGACCACATTAAACGGGGTTCATCACACTCTCCATGTGCACCAGGGTTGGGTTCCTACTGAGCAATTGATGCAGAATCTTACAATGATGTCTTATGAGTAGAGTGCATAGGTTCCATGAATATAGGCTTTCAAGGTTTCAGTACCTTTACACGGTGATTTTGAGAATTTAGACATCGTACAGGGCTGATAGAGCTTGAAATTTTTGCCGGAAGCGGTCGCGCAGCGCATCTGGTGCAATAATTTCACAATTTTCCCAGTAGCGAGAGACTTCTCGAATGAGCCAGAAGGGATTAGCAACTCGACGGGCAACTTGACGAACATCACCAATGACTAGATTTTCATCATCCCCTGGCTTAGGTTCATACGCATTGGCCATCCATCCCTTAAATTGTAAGTACACTTTTATGGAATCAAGTTTTCCTCGCCATTCTCCTTCAATAGGCTGAATGTCCTGAATGCGATCGAACCGGAGGCAGCGGTTGTGCCAAAGCTCCGGTAAATCAGGAATATCTGCTTCAACATCCGCCGTTTCTTCGCACCAAATTTGTAAATAGAAACGCTTTTCTTGGAAGTGAACTTCGGCATAACGCGCATTAAATTCAAGCAATGTTCCTTGTGAGTTACGGTAGGAAACCCAAAATGGCTGCTTTTGTGCGATGTACTGGTCAATTTGCTCTCGCCATGCAGCGATCGACTGGGTAAGTTGTTGCAGCAACGTTTGTCGTAATGGAGCTTCTAGATCTCCTTGCTCTAACAAGATTGTAATTACACTTTTTGCTGCTTCGATGCAGCCTGCATCAATCAGAAGTTTGACTGATTGCCGTAAAGCATCAATCTGCCCTGGGATCAAAGGGCGAAACATTCCAACTTCTACTTCTTCTTGAGCAATTGCTGCAACTAATTTTGAGGCACTAGGGCTTTCACCCCAACGCAAGTCTAACCGTCCAGCGATCGCCTCTAGCTTTTCTTTTGTACCGGGCGGAACAGATAGCGTTAACGTTTCCTTCTTTCTAGGCATTTTGAGAGAAGATCAAGAAATTTAGTTGCACTTCTTAGAAGTCTGTGTGATACTTCGTTTTGTAAGCATATTTTATCACAGCACTAGCTTTAAGTGCAGATATGGCGGTTTACCCAGGAAGTTTGTGATGACACAATTGAAACGGTTGTCTTCAGTTCTGAGTGATGGGCACTGGCATTCAACTGGGGAACTGGTGCAGGAAGTGGGGCACCGCTTTTCTGCAACGATGCATATTGCTACTAAGAAACATGGCTACCAAATTGAAAAACGTAGGGGGAGCGATCGCCAGTATGAGTATCGGGCGATCGCTGTTACCAAACGCTCTAGTTAGAGTGATTGCTAGACGGGAATATTACCAGAGGCGATTCAAAATAGAGAGATTTTCATACTGTTTAGCGTTCATCTCATTAATCACTCTGTCACTACAGACTCAACTATTAGAATAGAACTGAGATGTTGAAGCGTCATCGACTCTTAAAGCAAGAACCAGAGGGTTTAGATGAACTCTACTTTAAAGAGATTCGTCCTACTCTGTATGAGTTACATGGAGCGCATGGACAGTATGGATCGCGTAAAGGGCGAACTTTAGCTGAACATTTAGATTCAGCTTGTCAATTTGTTCTTACTGTCAGCAAAATTGCAAAAGTATCTGAAGAGAAACGGACTTTGATTTTGGCTGCAACGGCTGTTCATGATTTGAACAAGTTAATTGAAGGTGGGGGTAGTGTTAAAAAGTTGGCACGCGATCGCTCCTTCCTAAAAGAACAACTCAGCCGAGCAGGTGTAGATGAATTAGTGAAGACAGACGACGATCTAGAACTCGTTCGTCGCTTGATTGAGAGCCATTCAGGTCATAACAACTCAGATGGAATGCGTTTTATCGGAGAAGATCCCCAGGTTAAAGATCAAATTAAACGCTGGTCAGCCATGCTGATTGGTGGCGATCTCTTTGATTTGGGCATTGAAGAAGATAAGCGGATTCGGAAAGTTGAAAACGAATTAACAGTTGCATTTGGTCGTCCTAGCAGACTATTCAAGGTCAGGCTATCAGAAGATCGAGGGTATTTAACATCATTACTACTGTTTGCTTGTGAGGAAGTTCTGCACAAACACGGGTTACATACGCTTGCAATTGATCCGGACGGTCAAATTTTTGAGGGTGAAGCATTTCCTGAAGAGGACTTGACGATCGAAATCGCGAAGTATTGGCAAAAACGGATCGATCGCGTTTTTGGTAGCAACATTGAACAATTAATCACAGACAAAAGTACAAATGGGATTAAGGTTGATTATCAAGCTATTCAACAAGATCCAGAAGCAGCACTTGAGCGAGTTGATATCTTATTAGCTAAGAAATACTCAAATTACAAGGCTAGCAAAGTAGCAGAATCCATTGAAAAATACTGTAGAAAAGCTGGTGAGGATGCAGTTACTCATGCAGCCAAAATGGGCTTGGTTCCTATTTCCACAGCTGAGGAGTTCGCTATCTCTGAAGGTTTGAAGGCAGCATATGTCAGTTATCGGCAAGTCAAGCCACAACTCACACCAAACCAGGTTTGGAAAAGAATTTCTAATCACATGGGCTTATCAGATCAACAGTGCAAAGCTCTAGAGGCATTTGAAGAACAATATGGACGCTGTTTATTTGCAGGTAAGGCTTCTACACGGAGAATGAATGGTGTTCAAGAGGCTATAAAAGAATCTTTCCAAATGCGTCTGACAAAAACAGATGAGACGACAAGTACCTCAGAAGTCTCAAAGAGCTTGATAGAGGCTGTTAGATATCTTCTCAATCTACCTATTTCACGCAAGCAGAGTTTTTTTGAGGAGCTATCTACCTATATTGAAGCTAATCCCAGCCAAAGATCATCGTTAGGTTCTATTCGTGCTGAGGTCAGTGAGCTTAGGAAACCTCAAATGCCTCCTGAAACAAAGGTACAAGTATTCTCTAATCGTCTACGAGGAGGCTCTAGTGGTGATCCTGTTCGATGTGCTGATTCCTTAGCAGCTCTGGGTTATCAGCTAATGCAAGTTGGTGCTGGCTTCCCTAATGCTAAGAAGAAATCAAAATCTGGTGGTGAAGCCCCAGTTCACACTTATTATTTACATTTCTCGCTACCAAAAGGTTCCAGTTCTGAGCTCCAGGGCATTTGGCGTAAATGGCTTAAAGATACTGCAAACACGAACGCTGACGGTGGAGCAGTTAAAGTTAATGAATTGCAGTTATACCGTGATAATCAAATAGCGTTTGAATCTGACAAATTCGAGGGGTTTTCACTACCAAAACGCCCAGAGTTTACTTTCTCCACAGTTACCATTCCTGTTGTTTGGGGTGACGTTAACAGTTCAGTCGCTTTGCTTAAGTCGCTACGTTTGGCATTAGAACTCTCTCTAGCGTTTGATTTTGGCTTTCCTTTTATTTTAAGTGCCAATTTAGAAGTTAAACCAGAGTGGGAGATATTTGGCAGAGTTGAGGGGCTTCCTTCTGCATTGCAACCTTTGCTTGGTTCGGGTATTTATCAACGGCAAGGGCATCTATCGCAGCAGGAACAAAAAACTAGCATAACTGCGGAAGAGGTTTTAGAGCGATTGCAGTGCGTGGGGAAACTGGTTATTAGTGTTGCCAGCCTTCAGAAGAAAGATGACTGTCTTTACGATTTGGCTCGTGCCGCTCAACGTCCCCTTAACCTCTATCACGTCTTGTTACGGTGGATTTTGCGGGAACAGGATGATCCAAACCTGGAAATCATCTGGACTCGTATTCGAGAACCTTTAACAACTCTATTAAGGAGCCTCATGTCAGAAGAACACGATCGCGT
The DNA here is from genome assembly GCA_019358975.1 of Trichocoleus desertorum ATA4-8-CV12. Lineage (NCBI taxonomy): Bacteria > Bacillati > Cyanobacteriota > Cyanophyceae > Leptolyngbyales > Trichocoleusaceae > Trichocoleus > Trichocoleus desertorum. Next base: position 47,249 of record JAHHIL010000025.1, on the reverse strand, counting down.
TTCACACTATCTCAAACAAGCGGCGCATATTGCCGAAGTAGCCAAATTGCGTGGTAGTTCCTTTCGGCGTACGTCACAGGCTGAACCCTTTTCTGAATTTATTAAAGCCGTGCGATCGCGAAAATCCCACATGGATTGGGAAACGATTTTTGCTGCACTCGTGCAGGAATATCATGAACGGCTCGATCGCATTCGAGAACACGGAGTTGGCGCAACAAAATATGAGCAGATTAAACAGTTTTATCAAGTGTTGCGCCAGCTATTTGAGGACGTTTATCACTCCCGCCCAGAGCGGTTATTAACCGACAGCAAAACACTAGAGGCAGCTTATCTGTTCTTCTTACAACAAGCTCGTCAAGAATTGAAAGCTCAAACTCAACCTGCCCAGACTGAACTAGAAACTGTAACAAAATAGGAGTTATTCCAATGACAATTGAGAGGTTGCAACCATTTCTCGCATCCAGCTACGAAAACTTTCCTAAAGGTCGCACGATCGGGGTTGTCGTTTTTCGCACTACACAATCAGAAACGATTTTCCGCACGGAAGGAACAGGCGAACCGATGTGCAGTGAATATGTTCAGGCAGGGATTGAAAACACTGAATCGATTCCTCGTCTAGTCATGACGAAACGTAAGCAGATTGCGCCAGAGCGACGGAAAGGAAGAGAGTTTTTGCGATCGAATGGTCTGCTTTACACTGCGCCTAAGAGCAATGCTATCTGTGCGCTTAACACAAACGCTCCTTGTGAAATGTGTATCGACTGCTTCCTTTATGGGTTTGCAGCTGGTGGTGAAGGAGCGCAGAAAAGCCGTGTCTGGACTGAAGATGCATTTAGCGTTCTGCCTGCAACCGAATTAACTGGCGATCGCACCATCAACGCCATCTTTGAGAATGGCACAATGCGCGATGAGAAGGGCAACCCTTCGACTGCCCTGAATACCAGTGAATACATTAAACCAGGTGTTCATTTTCTCGATATTGTCACCTTTAAGGATGTAACGGCTGATGAAATGCGTTACGCTCTCGGCAACATTCTACTGACCAGTCGCTATGGAGCCGTTTCAAGCCGAGTTGGACGGATGGAGAATCAGATTCTTGGTGTCTTCGGCGGCATTGCTGAACTGCCCAGTTCTCTGGAATTAGTGCAGGGCGTGTACGACAAGCTGATTGCTGATGGTAAGCCGATCGAGCATCCATTCAACACTGACGCTCTTGTTTCCGTTACTCAATCAGTCATTGCTAACTGGACAAACAAGCGAGGAATTTCCATGCAATTGTCTGTTGATGAACTCAATGAATTAATTGCTGATGTCGATCGCCATTGGGATTTGGCTGAACAAGAAACGTTTCTCAACCGCCTTGATAAAACTTACGAATCACTTCGCAAAGTGAAAAGCGAAAGCAAGAAGAGAGGACGTAATGGAAACCAGGAAGAGTAACGATGCCACAACTAGAAATTTCATTGAATTCTCCTGAGTCTAGGCCATCCTTTCAAACCGCCCGGCTCATCGAACTATGGTGTGCTGAACCCGTTTTTTTCGCTTCCCGAGAACTATCAGACACCTATTACACCGAGGGTACGATCGGCAACTATGCTTTGGCTTATGCACTAGGCTGGGCGCAATCGCCCTATCGCCTCACAGGAAAAGATACAGGGCAGCCCAAATATCTAGAAGACTTGGTTCCGTTAGCAGAACAATGCTATATCCTTCCGGCGTTTCCCAAAGATGGGAATGTATCATTCCGGTTTGAGCGGTTCAATGCATTGTCAGATTCCTACTGGTATGCCATGACCAACAACCGGGTCGCAACCGCGCGGGAAGACTTGCCGCTCAAACGAACTGGAAAGAAGCCAAATACCTATCGTCCAAGTAACTTTCCTCAAACGGGAAGATTGCGAGTTATTGAGCGAGGTAGTCGATTCCAGACCCTTGTGTTTGGCAACAAAGAACTTCCTGAATATATTCGAGTGGGCAAATTTACCAGTAAGGTGCGGGTTGATATTGTGCAGGAATTAACGGTTATACCGCTTCCAGAAGGTGAATACTCCTGTAGTGCTTATTTCAGTGCGGCTGATATACCCCGTAGTCTCAACTTGCTTGCGTTTGACCTAATCTCCATACCTCCCGTTTCGTTGTTGAAAAATCTGCAATTCTATGGAGCCGCCTGGCGAGTTGGCAATTTCACTTTACCCGCAAACTTAAGGTTTTGTGGCGGACGAACCAATGAGCAGTCTTAAAATTAATCTCGAACCTCGCAGCATCGCAGCCTGCCCTAACCCTGACCTTCCACCTCCATTACTGAAAGCATTCAATCATCAAACTCTTCAACATCAGGTTGATGTATTTCAGGCAGCAGCAAACAATGACATCATTCTAGATCTTGCCCCTACGGGAACCGGAAAAACTAAAGCTGGTTTGAGTGTGTTGTGGCATAACCGCGATCGCAACGCTATATACATTGCGCCAACCAACGCCCTGATTGAGCAACAAACCGAAGCTGCTGAAAAATTTGTACGAGATGCAGGTCTACCTCACATTGTCAAAGCGGCCTCTGCAAGACACATTAAGGAATGGGCTGCTGAACGTATAGCGGGGCGTCCAGGAGAAAAGCTTTATAACGTGTTACGTGAACCTGCAACGCTTTTTCCTGAATGTGCTAGCAAACCCATTTTGCTGGTTACTAATCCAGATATCTTCTACTACGCCGCCTTTTTCCAGTATGGTTCTAAGGATCGGGTCAACATCGCCAGTGAATTTTACAGCAGTTTTGCTACGGTTATATTTGACGAGTTTCACTTGTACGATGCTAAACAGCTTGTTAGCCTGTTCTTCTACCTAGCTCTCTCCAAAGAGTTTCGCTATTTTCAATACAACCGCAAAGTTATTCTTCTAACAGCGACACCAGAACTAGCCTGTAAAGCGGCTTTAGAGCGGTTAAGAGATGTTGGTGTCAGAATTGCTGACATCAATGGAGAATTTCAAACTAATCACCTAAAGCCTTCACAAACAGCTGTTAGTCTTGAAATTCGTAAGCAGATAGACAAGCAGGCGTTTGTTACGGAAATCACAGATGAAGTGATCAAACGCTTAGAGAACTATCCTGATCAAAATGGTGCAGTCATTCTTGATGCAAAGGATACGTTAGGACGAGTTGCGACTTGCTTGCGAGAACGAGGGTATGCAAATTTTTGTGGGCGTATTACAGGCGACACTAAAACCGAGCAACGTAAACAAGCTGCACAGAAGCAAGTTATTCTTGCCACCAGCACAGTTGATGTTGGATTTAACTTTGAACGAGACATTGAACCCGATCGCCAAAACTTAGATTGGCTTATCTTTTCAACCCGCAATCGCTTCTCCTTCTGGCAACGTATTGGTCGTGTGGGACGAGTATTGGGCAAGAAGCAAACGAATATTCCCTCTGAAGCGATCGCCTATCTTCCTGAACAAGCTTGGGAACAAGGAATTGAAAACTTGGACTGCTCCAGTGGGCGAGAAGCTCTCAATCAAATGCTAGACAGCCTGGACTGCATGAAGCGCCCCTTCTTAGAAATCTATTGGCGCTCAGAAGCATTTCTGGAAATCGCAAAGCCTTTACTAGAACTTGAGGATTTGCTTGAAACCTTGCCTGAAGAATCTCTGATTATTCAGCTTTATCAAACCCTGCAAAGTGTACTAGGTGGTAAACGAGATTGGGATTTCTATCGCAAACGCATGAAGCTCCTAAAAGGCGCGGAGGAAATTGCTCGTAAGACTATAAAGGAAATCCAGAAAGATTGGCAGTACGTCAAAGGTGGAAAAAGCTTTGTATGGAGTTACCTAAAAGTCTACTGCCCTGAAGACGTTGAACAGCTAACATCTGATAAGACAGTAGAGGCATACATTCAGCAGAATCAGGAAATTGCAAAGAATTTGCAGGAGTATGCAACCATCCTCAAATCAAGCTATGCACCACTGTTTCGATTTCGAGACAGCTTATTTGGCAATGTCAAAATCTATGATCCTCATTACTTGCTATTAGATGAGGTAGGAGAAACGGATCTTGATCCCATTCACCTACTAAGATTTCTTGAATTTGAGAGCGATGGTGATCGCATCGTCCTAACTAAACGGGCTGAAGAACCTTACAAATTAGCATTCTCTCTACAAATTGAAGATTTAGAGGATTTCAAAAATCTTTATTTATGCAAGTTGTTTGCATTTGAAGGTTGTAGTATTACCAGAATGCAAGGGGAAAGCACTCGTCCAACAGAGTTACCGAGATCTCTGAAAGAGGCAATCAATGCAACACTCATTCCAGGTGTCATTGTTTCTGAAAGTTCAAAAAATGCTTGGGCAATCGCACGGTTGAAAAAGCAAGGATTAGAGTGTTATCCAATCCATATTTCATCCTATACTTCTACTTCACCAGCACAGTATTTATTTTTCTCCAGTTTATCTGGCATTCTAGCGATCGCTTCTGCTGGAGTTGCCTTAAAGTGCCCCGATGAAGAAGAGTTTTGGGTGGTTTAATTATGCCTCATAGTTTAGTTCTCAATCTCCTGCCTCAATCTCCAATTCCAGCGGGATACATCTCCATACATTGTTTCTGACCCTTACAAGTTCTGTTGAGCAAGCCTTTACCAATCGCCAGCTTCCACTTTATTTCTCAATTCAGGTGAACGATCTTAATCTACCCAGACTTACTATGAACGAACTTGGAATTCTCAAAGCTGCATCTACCAGATTCGCTAGAGATCACCCTAATCTCAAACTTCTTATTCTCTTTGGCTCTAGAGTTAGAAGCGAGGCTGACCTCAGCAGCGATTGGGATTTTGCCTTTCTGGCTGAACCAAGCCATCCTAGCGATTGCAAATCCTCCTGGATCCCTGGTTCCGATCTATTAGATACACTTTGTCATCTGCTGCAAGTCTCCGACAAAACGATCGACCTGGTTGATTTAAGCACTTGCTCAGATATTCTGGCCCACTTTGTTGCCCGTGATGGACAGGTGATCTATGAAAAAACACCAGGGGAGTTCGTCCAGTTCCAGCAACAAGCCCTTAAAACACAAGAGGAACTGAAACAGTATCGCCATACCCAGCGAGAACAGGTGCTTCAAGCGCTACAGCGGTGGGGGGTATGAGCAGAGTAGACCCAGAAGCGATCGCTCAGAAGCTCAGCCGGATGGTGCAGCGCATCGATCGGCTCAAGGAATTTGAAGCGCTCACGCTTGAAGAGTATCTGCAAGATGATTTTAGGCAGGCTGCGATCGAGCGTTTGCTTGAGACAATCATCGACTCCGCCTTGAGCATCAATAAAACACTGCTCAAACGAGCCGCCAATCTAGTGCCCACGGACTCCCAAGCATTCAAAAACTTTGAGTCCTTTATCCTCATGGGTGAAAACGGCTTCATCGCTCCAGAACTTGCAACCCAACTGGCACCCTCTGGTAGCTTTCGGAACGTCCTTGCCCATGAATATGACGAAATTAATCCTGTGCAAGTATATCACGCGCTCCAAAAGGCCCTCCAGCAATACCCGCCCTATATCAAAGAGATTCAGATATATCTCGATACGTTAGAGGAGGATTAACACAACCATGCCACACAGTCTGGTGCTTAACTTACTGCCAACCTCGCCCATTCCAGCAGGATACCTGAGCGGGAAGCATCTCCACGCTCTGTTCCTGACCCTTGTCAGTTCAGTCGATCAAGCCTTAGGCGATCGCCTACATGGACAACAGATGGATAAAGCTTTTACGCTGAGTCCGCTGCAAGTGAGCGATCGCCCTTCACGGAGTCACTCCCTGCAATGGGAGCACCTAAAAGCCATTCCAGCGGGAACTCCCTGTTGGTGGCGGATCTCTTTACTCGATGACTCCTTATTTGGTCATCTCACCCAGCTCTGGCTCAACCTGAATCCTAAACAGCCTTGGCATCTGGGACCCGCTGATCTACAAATCACCAGTGTTTTAGGTACCCCGCAATCGACTCAGCCTTGGACCAACTTCACGACCTATGCTCGACTCTATCAACAAGCAGCCGACGGTACCAATGGAGACCAGAAGGCGCGACAAATTCACTTCTCTTTTTGCACCCCCACTGCTTTTCGTCAAGCTCATTATGACTCTGCGCTGCCCACGAGAGAACTGGTCTTCAATAGTTTATTACGGCGGTGGAATCAGTACAGTGGCATTGAGTTTCCTGAGGATTTATTGGTCTCTATTTTTCCCAGCTTCTTCGACATCCGCACAGAAATGGTGGCGGACGCACGCAGTAAGTTTATTGGCTGTGTCGGGGCACTGAGCTTTCGGATTCTGGGTGACGTAGAACCCCTGACCATTAAACAAATCAACACCTTAGCAGACTTTGCTTTATACGCCGGGGTAGGCCGTAAAACCCCAATGGGCATGGGCATGCTGAGACGGCTATGAATGACTATATCCCGATCGCGGCCCTCAACCAGTACGACTACTGCCCCCACCGTTGCTGGCGCATGTTTTGTGCTGGAGAGTTCCTGGACAATCAATACACCTTAGAGGGCACTCACCTGCATGAGCGGGTGCACACGGTTGGCGATGGCTACCGTGAAGAAGTATGGCAAGTTCGCGCCGTTTGGTTGAAGTCAGAGCGTTATGGCTTGATTGGTAAGGCTGACTTGATTGAAGCTCATGACGGCTGCTGGTATCCGGTGGAGTACAAACGCAGCGCGAAAGGAGAGTTTGATAATGATGCTCTACAAGTTTGTGCCCAAGCGCTGTGCCTGGAAGAAATGACAGGTCAGCCCATCACGCAAGGTTTTGTCTACTACGCGCAATCTCATCAACGCCAAGCGATTGCCCTCAATGATGAACTCAGACAAGCGGCGATCGCCACGCTAGCGGCGGTCAAGACGCTGCTCGAAACAGGTCAAATGCCACCCGCAATTTATTCTCCTCGTTGTCGCGGCTGTAGCTTACGGCAGCAGTGTCTGCCTCAAGCAGCTCCGAAAGTCGATCGATATCAAGAAACCCATTAGAGGATCAAGTCACGATGGGCACAGTTTACATCACCCAAGATGATGCTTTTATCGGCAAAACTGATGAACGGTTGCAGGTGAAAGCTCAGAAGAAAACGCTGCTGGATGTCCCGATGCTGAAAGTCGAAGGCGTAGTCGTCCTGGGACGAGCGACGATTTCTCCTGCCGCTTTGACGGAATTGCTAGAGCGTAAAATTCCTCTGAGCTTCCTCACGGGCACAGGCCGTTACCTAGGCAGACTAGAACCCCCCTTAACCAAAAACATTTTTGTCCGTTCTGCCCAGTGGCAAGCAGCAGGCGATTCGGACAAAGCTATCCATGTGGTTCGCAGCTTCATTCGCGGCAAGTTGAAGAACTACCGAAGCATGTTCCTACGAGCGCAACGAGAAAACGCAGCGCTGAATCTGCAAGCTGCTATTACCCGCTTAGAGCAGGCGATCGCTCCGATTAATGCGACGGATACAATTGACTCTCTGCGAGGATTGGAAGGGGCAGGTAGTGCTGCCTACTTCGGGGGTTTTGATGCCCTCATTCGAGCCGATGGTTTTCGCTTTGAAAGTCGTCGTCGCCGTCCCCCCACTGATCCCGTGAATGCTTTGCTCAGCTTTGGCTACGCCCTCTTGCTGCACGACATTCAAAGTGCGGTCAACATTGTGGGGTTTGATCCCTATCTCGGCTATCTCCACACCCAACGTTACGGACGGCCTTCGCTCGCTCTGGACTTGATGGAAGAGTTTCGTCCTCTAGTCGTTGATGCTGTGGTCTTGGCTACCCTCAATCGGCGATCGCTCACGCTCAGCGACTTTACTACCGAAGCACTGAGTCAAGCGGTTTCCCTCTCAGATGAGGGACGACGGACCTTTCTGCGTTTGTATGAGCAAAAGAAACAGTCCAAGTTCAAGCATCCTGTCCTCGGCACTCAATGCACCTATCAGGAAGCCTTCGAGATTCAAGCTCGATTGCTGGCCAAATACTTGATGGGAGAAACGCAGCAGTACCCACCCCTGGTTCTCAAGTAAGAGTTACTAGCCATGCATATGGTTGTCGCCTATGACATTCCAGAGGATAAGCGTCGCACTAAGATTCATAAGATTCTCAAGTCCTATGGGCAATGGATGCAATTCAGTTTGTTCGAGTGCAACCTGACGGAAACCCAATACACTAAACTCCGGAACCGATTGAGCAAACTGATCAAGCCCGAGCAAGACAGCGTGCGTTTCTACTTTCTCTGCGCTTGCTGCCACAATAAAGTAGAACGCATTGGGGGCGAGGGCGTGCGAGACGAGACAATCTTCTTTGCTTAGAGCGCGGATGGGTAGGTGTTAGTGGGCTTGCCAAATAAAAAATGGGTTCAAACGCTGACTAGGCAGGGATAAACAGGACTTGCTCATACTAATGCCATCCGCGCGATCTCTGAAACTATTGCCAGAAGGGACATTGAGGCAAGCATGTGCAGCAACCCGACTAGGGACCATCAGTTCTCAATGCTATAATCCTGGCAATTCGCGAAACTGTACCTTGAAAACTGCATACAGTCTATATTTCAACTACCCGTCGCTTCGATCAACTTGAATCCCTTACAGGGATTGAAACTTGACTGGTATTGGTGCTTTGGGAGCTTGGGGAATGGCTTCGATCAACTTGAATCCCTTACAGGGATTGAAACATAAAAAGCAGAATTTCGGTAAGTAACCCGTTGTGCTTCGATCAACTTGAATCCCTTACAGGGATTGAAACAAGCTGAATTTGGGTTTGCGCGATCGCCCCATCGCTTCGATCAACTTGAATCCCTTACAGGGATTGAAACAATAACACTAAATTTCACCAAAAAGAGGGTCAGAACGCTTCGATCAACTTGAATCCCTTACAGGGATTGAAACGTAGCTACCCATGTTAATAGATTGCTTTGAGGGCGGCTTCGATCAACTTGAATCCCTTACAGGGATTGAAACGGCAATTACGAGCGATCGCGCGAAATTGGCGATCGTGCTTCGATCAACTTGAATCCCTTACAGGGATTGAAACATTGCTGGAAGAGTTTATCGTCCATGCAGGGCTTCCGCTTCGATCAACTTGAATCCCTTACAGGGATTGAAACCGGCAGGATGGCCATTGTAATTTGACTTGAAGGATGCTTCGATCAACTTGAATCCCTTACAGGGATTGAAACTACTTGCTAATAGAACCATCCTAAACCACTCCTGAGCTTCGATCAACTTGAATCCCTTACAGGGATTGAAACTCAAACACAGGCATCGGGGGTTGCTCTGGATTGGGCGCTTCGATCAACTTGAATCCCTTACAGGGATTGAAACTGTTTAAGTCCTGGGCTTCGTCTACTAACACCCAATCGCTTCGATCAACTTGAATCCCTTACAGGGATTGAAACCACCTCGCCCCACGGCAACGGGTACGAACTTATGCTTCGATCAACTTGAATCCCTTACAGGGATTGAAACTGCAATCATTGAGATTAATTTAGTTATTCAGGGGCGCTTCGATCAACTTGAATCCCTTACAGGGATTGAAACCGTCTCTTTCATCTTCCTAAGCTCATGGGTGGTGGGCTTCGATCAACTTGAATCCCTTACAGGGATTGAAACTTGACCTTCCTTTTGGTGAAATTTGTTGTTATTGTCAGCTTCGATCAACTTGAATCCCTTACAGGGATTGAAACGCAAGTATGTGTGACGCTCATCACATCATTGAACGCTTCGATCAACTTGAATCCCTTACAGGGATTGAAACATTATGGCTGGATTGACCGCGACGGGGTGTTTCGAGGCTTCGATCAACTTGAATCCCTTACAGGGATTGAAACCCTCTGGCAGCAGAGAGCCGATCGACAAGCGTAACGTGAGCTTCGATCAACTTGAATCCCTTACAGGGATTGAAACAGCGCTGTTGACAACGCCTCTGGAGTATTAGCAAGCTTCGATCAACTTGAATCCCTTACAGGGATTGAAACTGAAGTGGGGTACCTATAGTGGCGCGATCAAGCGGGCTTCGATCAACTTGAATCCCTTACAGGGATTGAAACGAGAAGTGATCCGCCATCTGGAGGGCGATCGCTGAGCTTCGATCAACTTGAATCCCTTACAGGGATTGAAACTAGGTGCGCTGCAACGGTGTTGAGGTCAACTTGGCGCTTCGATCAACTTGAATCCCTTACAGGGATTGAAACGGCAATCACCCGGATAGTAGTGGTAAGGGTTATTAGGCTTCGATCAACTTGAATCCCTTACAGGGATTGAAACGGATTAAAACAGTGTGGTAGCTCCATCCTAAACCGCTTCGATCAACTTGAATCCCTTACAGGGATTGAAACGCGCTCCCACAACTCAATCAATTTGGCGGCTGCGCTTCGATCAACTTGAATCCCTTACAGGGATTGAAACTAGTTGGTTCTTCTTCCAAAGGCTGCTGATAAATTTGCTTCGATCAACTTGAATCCCTTACAGGGATTGAAACACGAGCTTGTGGCGGATTGCGACCCCGAAAAGTCGGCTTCGATCAACTTGAATCCCTTACAGGGATTGAAACCTGGCCCGATGGCAGTAACGGCCCCCTACGATCCGCTTCGATCAACTTGAATCCCTTACAGGGATTGAAACCAGTCGGATTAGACACTGTAAATACCACCTCCCCAGGTGCTTCGATCAACTTGAATCCCTTACAGGGATTGAAACAATAAGTGAGCAAGCGTGATGGGTATCCGAGTTGAAGCTTCGATCAACTTGAATCCCTTACAGGGATTGAAACTTGAACAGGGTTGACCTGGGGCTGTATCTGCCTTACGCTTCGATCAACTTGAATCCCTTACAGGGATTGAAACAACTTGCTCTCAGCGATCGCTGGACCATTCACCGTGCTTCGATCAACTTGAATCCCTTACAGGGATTGAAACTTGGTCGCAAGGCAGTGGGTAAAAAGTTACCCACGCTTCGATCAACTTGAATCCCTTACAGGGATTGAAACCTATAACTTGGAATAACAACGCCCCTCCAGTGATGCTTCGATCAACTTGAATCCCTTACAGGGATTGAAACCTCAAACGAGTGAGGGCCGAAGTTGCCACCCTCCTGGTGCTTCGATCAACTTGAATCCCTTACAGGGATTGAAACAACATCAAGAGAAAGCTACCCGCCGGGGGTCGCCTCGTCCGAGCGGCTTCGATCAACTTGAATCCCTTACAGGGATTGAAACGTTGCTCGACTGCGAAAACGGGTGGGAGCGGATCGCTTCGATCAACTTGAATCCCTTACAGGGATTGAAACATTCCATTGCACCTACAGAGATGGTTTTAGATTCGCTTCGATCAACTTGAATCCCTTACAGGGATTGAAACATTGCGATCGCTCCTAATACGGCAACACATCATCGCTTCGATCAACTTGAATCCCTTACAGGGATTGAAACAGAGATAAAGGAATTTGGGATTTGCCGCGATCGCGCTTCGATCAACTTGAATCCCTTACAGGGATTGAAACAAAACAATCTTTAGAGATTGGGATGAGAAATCACGCTTCGATCAACTTGAATCCCTTACAGGGATTGAAACACGGGTAGCTACCTTGACCCCGAAGAACGCATTGCGCTTCGATCAACTTGAATCCCTTACAGGGATTGAAACATACGCTAACTGGGGAACCACCGTTGGGGTGGGAAGCTTCGATCAACTTGAATCCCTTACAGGGATTGAAACGTCAACGGCGGCGGCAACCGTGACGCAGACGTGAGCTTCGATCAACTTGAATCCCTTACAGGGATTGAAACATCTGCGTTTAACGATGGGCTTGCCGCTACAGATGCTTCGATCAACTTGAATCCCTTACAGGGATTGAAACATAGTCTTCATCCTCGGCTAGAAGGTGGTAGCGAGCTTCGATCAACTTGAATCCCTTACAGGGATTGAAACATAGCGTTCTTCTCGGTGTAGAGCAATTGTTAGGTGCTTCGATCAACTTGAATCCCTTACAGGGATTGAAACGAGGAACCTTACAGTGATGCTCTCTGCACCCAGGCGCTTCGATCAACTTGAATCCCTTACAGGGATTGAAACGCCGGTACAGCGCTCAAGGTGCGACGGGTGATTGGCAGCTTCGATCAACTTGAATCCCTTACAGGGATTGAAACGTGTCAGGAAATTCTAAAAGTCTCACGCTCGATCGCTTCGATCAACTTGAATCCCTTACAGGGATTGAAACGAAGGTAGCTTGTGCATTGGAGGCAATCAGGCGATCGCAGCTTCGATCAACTTGAATCCCTTACAGGGATTGAAACGCAATTTTCCCGCTGTGGCAAGTCGTCCAGGCGATCGCGGGCTTCGATCAACTTGAATCCCTTACAGGGATTGAAACTCATAGAGCTTGTGGCGAGGCACGTTGACCCCCAGGCTTCGATCAACTTGAATCCCTTACAGGGATTGAAACACAAGACCTTGCATTTAAGATTTCAGAAGCGGACGGCTTCGATCAACTTGAATCCCTTACAGGGATTGAAACGCCGCGAGCTATCGCAACAAACCCGCAACGCTCAAGAGCGCTTCGATCAACTTGAATCCCTTACAGGGATTGAAACTATGGGGCTGAACGATGGTGGAACCAATCCATCGGCTTCGATCAACTTGAATCCCTTACAGGGATTGAAACAAGGATGGATGCAAAAGTGCTGGTGTAGGTGACTTCGCTTCGATCAACTTGAATCCCTTACAGGGATTGAAACGTAGCGACAATCTAACCCCCACCTCTGGGCGATGCTTCGATCAACTTGAATCCCTTACAGGGATTGAAACGATGTGCTGATCGCATATACCTGGGGCGAAGGCATGGAGCGCTTCGATCAACTTGAATCCCTTACAGGGATTGAAACGAGATCAAGTTTGACAAGAGCGATCGCCCATAATGCTTCGATCAACTTGAATCCCTTACAGGGATTGAAACGCATTGGGTGAGTGTTTGGAGCAAGCCGGATGCAACGTCAGGCTTCGATCAACTTGAATCCCTTACAGGGATTGAAACGCGCAGCCCAGTCTGCCTTGTGCTGCTCAACTAAATCGCTTCGATCAACTTGAATCCCTTACAGGGATTGAAACTCCTTAAAGGTTGGCTGTCTACTGTCGGCATACGGCTTCGATCAACTTGAATCCCTTACAGGGATTGAAACAGGCGATGACCAAAGTGCGCTCCATCCACTGCAACAGCTTCGATCAACTTGAATCCCTTACAGGGATTGAAACAATCTTCTTTTCTATATTGGTTTGGTTTTTCAAGGAGCTTCGATCAACTTGAATCCCTTACAGGGATTGAAACCCAGCGGGATCTAGGCCGTGACGAAGCAACCCAAGGGCTTCGATCAACTTGAATCCCTTACAGGGATTGAAACAGCCGACTATGGTAACTCTGCCCCGCAGAATGGGCAGCTTCGATCAACTTGAATCCCTTACAGGGATTGAAACACCGTCTAACTTCTCCTCTGTAGAGCATCTACAGGGCTTCGATCAACTTGAATCCCTTACAGGGATTGAAACATTTTTTACGTACAGTGCAAAGGCGATCGCAATCGCTTCGATCAACTTGAATCCCTTACAGGGATTGAAACGAGCAGGAGAACAATGACTGGTTGCTGATCATCCGGCTTCGATCAACTTGAATCCCTTACAGGGATTGAAACTCGATTGCCGCCGCCGCCACTAGTACCGCCAGCTTCGATCAACTTGAATCCCTTACAGGGATTGAAACCGTACCGATCTCTTTTTGACTAAGGCTTTACTAAAAAGCTTCGATCAACTTGAATCCCTTACAGGGATTGAAACTTGGAACTTAGCCCAGCCCCGTATCGCGATCCATGCTTCGATCAACTTGAATCCCTTACAGGGATTGAAACATGTAACACCGCAACAGCAGAATCAGAGTCATGGTGCTTCGATCAACTTGAATCCCTTACAGGGATTGAAACAGCTCCGGAGTGGCTAGAGATTCAGGCGGCAGCTTCGATCAACTTGAATCCCTTACAGGGATTGAAACAGCTCCGGAGTGGCTAGAGATTCAGGCGGCAGCTTCGATCAACTTGAATCCCTTACAGGGATTGAAACAGCTCGCTATAAAGCTCAAACAGTAATCCTGGGTGCTTCGATCAACTTGAATCCCTTACAGGGATTGAAACGACGAGCTGGCACCTGTCCGACTGCTCACCCACGAAGCTTCGATCAACTTGAATCCCTTACAGGGATTGAAACAACTCCAAGAGAGATGCTGGTAAACGCTAGAACGGCTTCGATCAACTTGAATCCCTTACAGGGATTGAAACACATTGACAAACCAAAAGGAGGCAATAAGATAAATGCTTCGATCAACTTGAATCCCTTACAGGGATTGAAACTCCCTAGAAGGGCTTACATACAGATCTATCCGATCTGCTTCGATCAACTTGAATCCCTTACAGGGATTGAAACTTACCTCCACCCGCTGAGCCACCGAACAAGACAATAGCTTCGATCAACTTGAATCCCTTACAGGGATTGAAACAGATAAACGCAGCCACTCAGATTAATTGGACGTTAGACACGGGCTTCGATCAACTTGAATCCCTTACAGGGATTGAAACGCTTTACCAAGTCCAGTGCTGCTAGCGCGATCGCCGCTTCGATCAACTTGAATCCCTTACAGGGATTGAAACCCATCGGATCATCATCTTCAGCGATCGCGGGCAAAGCTTCGATCAACTTGAATCCCTTACAGGGATTGAAACCAAGCCCAACGAAATGATGGACGTGGTGAAGCGCGCTTCGATCAACTTGAATCCCTTACAGGGATTGAAACGTAGGTTTTGCGATCGCGTCTTATCCCTATGCCAAGCTTCGATCAACTTGAATCCCTTACAGGGATTGAAACGAAACCTTCCTGCTACCGTACTGCCAACCTCAACTGAGCTTCGATCAACTTGAATCCCTTACAGGGATTGAAACGTAGATGCGCCCCAGATTTGCCGTAGCACCAGGAAGCTTCGATCAACTTGAATCCCTTACAGGGATTGAAACGATCGAGGATCTACTAGTGAAGGCGGGGCACCCGGCTTCGATCAACTTGAATCCCTTACAGGGATTGAAACAATTCACGGAGGAGGAGACCCAACTCTGCGAACGTCGCTTCGATCAACTTGAATCCCTTACAGGGATTGAAACTCAGGGGTCTGAGCCGACTTGTGCTTTGACTTGACTGCTTCGCTTCGATCAACTTGAATCCCTTACAGGGATTGAAACGTCGTTCAGGGCATCGAGGAGGGTGTCGGACACAGTGCTTCGATCAACTTGAATCCCTTACAGGGATTGAAACAAAGCCACGACCGCTATTGCTGGAGCCAATAAGCGGCTTCGATCAACTTGAATCCCTTACAGGGATTGAAACCTTCTCAGTTTCTAAAGTGCAAAACCCGTACTTATCGCTTCGATCAACTTGAATCCCTTACAGGGATTGAAACTGCTGAGTAATCCGACAATTCTGCACACTCACGCTCAGCTGCTTCGATCAACTTGAATCCCTTACAGGGATTGAGACACCGCCACTGTCACCGCCACTGTCACCATATGGAGCTTCGATCAACTTGAATCCCTTACAGGGATTGAAACCTCTACGAAGCAATGCAAGCTCACGGAATGCCAGTGCTTCGATCAACTTGAATCCCTTACAGGGATTGAAACTGTTGGCCCCTCGGAGGATGGTGTAGGCGTAGACCCAGGTGGCTTCGATCAACTTGAATCCCTTACAGGGATTGAAACTCACAAGCCCACCACGTTCAGCGATCGCCACCGCCTCTGGGCTTCGATCAACTTGAATCCCTTACAGGGATTGAAACCCATCAAATGACGAATGGGCGATCGCTCGTCATTAGCTTCGATCAACTTGAATCCCTTACAGGGATTGAAACTTAGGCGATCGCCCTAACTCATGACCTCACTGATCGCACCGCTTCGATCAACTTGAATCCCTTACAGGGATTGAAACATCACTTAGCTGATAAGTTGACTCTGCGATCGCTCCCAGGCTTCGATCAACTTGAATCCCTTACAGGGATTGAAACCCAGCTCCTGAAGGTTCGTGTTTGCCATGTCAGGTGGATGGAGGCTTCGATCAACTTGAATCCCTTACAGGGATTGAAACTGGGATTGCAGCTGTGCCCGTAAACGTATCTGAAGCTTCGATCAACTTGAATCCCTTACAGAGATTGAAACCCATCATTTGCAGTAGCTCTGAGGCGTGAATTTCAGCGGCTTCGATCAACTTGAATCCCTTACAGGGATTGAAACGCTACGTGGGCTGTCAGGCTTGAAGCAACCCCAAGGCTTCGATCAACTTGAATCCCTTACAGGGATTGAAACACGCTGGAAAAATTGGATACACAAGCAATCCTGAAGCTTCGATCAACTTGAATCCCTTACAGGGATTGAAACATGTTTATCTCCTTGTGGGTGGCCTATCTTTATCCCGCTTCGATCAACTTGAATCCCTTACAGGGATTGAAACGGATGCAGCGCTGATGTAGTTGATCTTCTAATTGGGGGCTTCGATCAACTTGAATCCCTTACAGCTGGAGTTTAGACTAATAGCGAAGCTGCTCAGTCCAGCAGTTGAACTGAGAGCATCTGGAGATTCAACAAGAGATGGAGACTTAAGCAGATGGAATGGGCATCTTTTTAGGTCGTTTGAAACCTTTTTTGACGATGGGATAGCGTATCCGTCGAGTCCGAGTCCGACCAGGTAGCCACCCTGGTGACTTTCCCCGAGGTTTGGGATTGGGAGCCGGAGAACCAATTCGGGCTAAAAGGGGGGCGAAACTATCAGCCACTCGACCGGGGGAGGGCAGAGGCGAGAGTTTCTGCCAAGGCAAAGGAGTCTGGCAGAGCCAGGGACGGGCTAACCACAGTTGCCAGGTGAGAAGCGGCATCAGGTCGCTCCAGGTTTGACCTTGTTCTGGAGTGGCAAAGCGGGGTAACGACCAGTGCAAGCGTTGTTTGACAAAGCGATACCAATGATCAATGGCAAAGCGACGCAGATAATACTGCCAGAGTTCATTCAAATCAGGGAGACTCTGCCCGACCCAAACCAACCACAAAGGTGGGTGAACTCGGCCCTCAGCTCGTCGTTCCACTCGAATCAAATGCATGGGGTGAGCGGCTGAGCGAGAGAAATGCAGGTGGTGCCACAGTTGCAACCGCAGGGGTCCGAGGCGCTCCGACTCGACGTCTCGGCATTGGTCGGCTTGCCCCCAAGTTTGCTCATCGTTGAGCTTGAATTTATCACCGTGCTTCCGGGGTCGCCCTTTGCCTGCATAAGCAGGAGGAGCCTTGTACAGCACGCGGTTGGAACGCACTCTCATCAGCTTGTCACAGGCAATGGCAGCAGTTTGCAGAATGAAGGGGGCACAGCCATACTCAGCATCCCACAGGCTGAGGGGACGACCCTGGAGCTGTTCACACACGGCTTTGAGTTGCCCTGCTGCTTTGCTTATCGGACTCTCAAAGCTGCTAATGCGTTCATGTAATAAGGGTAAGGCCCAGCTGCCTTGGGCTTCTGGAATCCAGGCTAAGGTACTATACCCATGTCCTACGGTCACAGGTTTGCTGCCGCTCATGGGTGGTGCTTGATGTTCATAAGTGCGGTCTCGCAATGTTCTGGCGTAGAGTCTGCTCCAAGCTGTGTGGTCGCCTGCTAGGACTAGGCGTGAGGGTTGAGGCAGATGCTGGGCGTATAACTTGAGTAGCTCATCGCGAGGGGGGTGACTCTCTCTAATCGCTGCATACACACTCGGCCATTGGCGGCGAAAGACTGCGGATAATGAGAGTTCAGCAAACGAAGTAATACTTCGACTCACCAGGATGGCATCCATCAGGTCGAAGAGAGCGTCTCGTCCCTTCCCCAAGCGCTCATATACTGACTGGCGAAATGCCTCAAGCTGATCCACACTATTCATGGTTAATGCTGGAATTGTGGTTAATCTCAGCATTGTCCCTTGAGCGGTTGTCCCTTCTACGGGCGATCGCTCTTTGCCTCGTTTAGTCTAAACTCCAGAGAAAACGATTGCTGCACTCCGTTGAGCTTGTCCTTATGCAGCCATAATGAAGCGCTTGGCAAGTAGCTCTAACCCAGCCCTGCCGTACATCTGTCGCTTCAGCAGCTTCAACTTGTGGTTCAAGCCTTCGACAGGGCCGTTGCTAAACTCTGCCATGAGGCTCGCTTTGACCGCAGCATAGTCATCAAATAACCCTTTGGCAAACGTTTGCCAAGGTTTGAGAGCGCAGCTTGCTGCTTTTAGCAGCCAGTCATCGAATGCGTCTGCCCGCCGTTGTCTTAACAGTTGCAAGAACTCATCGGCTAACTCAACCAGCAGCCTCAAGTCGGGATGCTGCTGCCTAACGCGCTCTAGTAGATCAGTCTCTTCTGCCTGACGATTCTCTCGATTGAGTACGACCAAGTAGGCGGCTTGACGCGGGGTGAAGGGTGGCGACTGCGGGTCCACGACTTTGGGCAACGCCTGAGCAACTTTAATCCTTACGGATGGTAGACCCTGTGCTTTGCACAGTCCACTAATGTAGCGTTGTAGGGTCCGAAGAGAGCCTTCAAAGCCGCAGGGTTTGAGCAATCTCATCAGGATACTAGGCTCTCTAATCCCCGAGTTCCACCAGTTCAAAAGCTGTGGCTTGTAGGGATCGAGTAGACTGCGCCCGAACGTGGGCCGGCGAGAGGGTATCTCTGGAAAATCTGGCAAGCGCCTGTAGCGTTGAACGGTCTTGAGGCTAACGCCTAACGTCTGAGCAATCGTGGCTCGAGACCATCCCTGGGCTCGCAAGGATTTGATCGTCCTCTGGTGTTCTATTTTTCGTTGTTGGTTCTGTCGGATTTGTTGCTGCGACTTCTCCGTAGCGGTTGGCTGTGGGACAGCTAAAACGGTTTCTTCAAGAGCGTCTGCAACGGTGGCTTGATGCTGCGATTGTTCAGCCGCTTTTAGCTCACTGCGGTAGCTACCAAAAGCTTGCTCTAAGGTTTCACTCAAGTTCTTGACCAAGTGAAAGCGATCTGCAACTTGTATGGCATCCGGTGCGCCTGCGGTCATCGCACTTTTGTAGGTTTTGGAGCGGTCGCGTGAGAGCACTTCTATACCAGGGTGGGCCTGTAGCCATTCGACCAAGCTTTCTGCCTTACGGTCTGCCAGTAAGGCAATCGGTTGATGCGTTTCCAGGTTAACCAAGATAGTGCCGTAATTGTGGCCTTTGCGGAAAGCAAAGTCATCGACGCCCAATACCTTAGGGGTGGTAAAGTTCGGCAGCGAAAGTCGCTGAAGCTGGTTCAGCAGGGTACTGCCGCAGACAGCATAACCCAGGCAATCGCCTAATCGAGCCCCTGCGGCACCCCCCAGCGCTAAGCCAATTGACTGCAAGCGCTGTATCAATCGCACCGTCTTTCTCGCCCAAGGGGCAGCCACTTCAGGCAATCGCTCTGTGAAGATGCGGCGGCGACACTCAGAGTTTGGGCAGAAAAACTTACATACTTGAAGAATCAGTCTCAGCCTGAAATGGGCGCAGGGTAGGTCAGCTAGCGTCCGCTCATAGTGGCTATGGATACGGTGAGTCAGCCCACCGCAGAGCGGACAGGGGACTATCGTTTGTGTAGAGGAAAGATTCAGCAAGAGGCAATTGCCTGACTCAATGGCGTAGCTTTCCAAACGTAGCAGACTGGTACTGGGCAACAGAGCTTGAAGGAATTCCATGGGCGGAGCACTGAAAGGGGTGATCTATAGTTTCCTCCCTACTTCTCGGCATCACCAAAAGCTCGGAAGAGCCCTATTTAATTGTCGTCCAACAGTTCTGGGAGAAAGCGAGCAATAGTGCCCGATGGAAAAACCGGACTGTTGATCATCAAAAAGTCTTGAGTTACGGCATCAGGTTCCGTCTCCAGGAGTTTCGGTCCTGCCACGTCAATGACCTTGATGGCGATGCCGCGAAAGCAAGATAGACCATCCGGCATGATGTCACCGGGAACGGTTGAGAAGCGAATCATCACCGGATAAGTGCGGGGTTGGCGAAACAATCCCTGCGCGAGATGGGCAGGCAAGTTGTCGTAGATCCTCAGTTCCCCCTTCAGTCCGCCATGACTCTTGGCATGAGCCCCACGCATGGCATGGCGATGCTTGTCAAACACCTTCTGCCCCTGCCGGGCAACGGAATCAACAATTTCGTGAATCAGCCGCTCCTCGTCGGGTTGCTTGACTTCTACAGTTTGGGAGTAACGGATGTATGGTTTGGGGATGAGCATTGAGCGATCGATTCTGTGGGAACTGAACTTATACATTTGTAGTTTAAGGATTTGCTCCTGGCTCCTGCACTTCATCCTACTTAAGGAGGAAATGACTCAGAAGGCAAAACGGCAAAACGCTCTCAATGACCGCATTGAATCCGGTTGTTTCGCAAACGCGGCAAAAACAACTTTAAGGCTAGAACCTTTACTGAGCGGATGTTTCGACCTCTCTTTTCTGTAGAATTCAAGACATTCAAATCGGTAGCTCCTTTGATGAGTAGAGCTTTTAAGCGTTTTCAGGATTATACAGATGTTGGCATTCTTCTCTTGCCGTCAATAGCCCTGGACTGGATTTAGATTAAATTACCGTTTAGTTATGGTCTGAAACCGTTGATTTTTTGTTGAGCCAAAAGTCTAGAACTACGTAAAATCGTTTGAATAGTTGCTTGTCACGCAGCTATTCAAGATGAACAGCTATAGTGCGACACGCCACCCGTGTTAAAAAACGCCTTAGGTCTTAGACGATAGTATTTATCTTCTACGTCTTGTGATTGCTCATCATATGGATAGCTAAGGACTTCTTGCAACTCTTTAACTAAAGTATAGTCACCCTGCATGGCTTGTTGGTAGGCAGGGGCAATCAACCACTCTCGCCATGTGTATTTTGGGTTCGTCTGTTTCATCTTTGTTGATATCTCAGCCAAATTGCCGTCGTTAATGACGAGGTCGCGCCAGCTTTTTAACCAAGATTGCCATTGTTCATCGAGTTGTGGTGAAGTTTTAACGTAGAAGCTTTTTTTCAATGCTGAGATATCATCTGGTATATGGGATAACTCGCGGAAGAAAATGGTGTAATCTACCTTTGAGTCAGTCATTAACTGCATTAATTTTTCAAATAGCTTTGGGTGATATTCAGTCAAGCCAAGTTTGTCCGCCCACATTTTTTGGATTTGTTTTTGCATGGCTTCTGAAAAGCCGAGGCCTACTTGTTCGAACTGTTCTAACGCTTCAGCATCTTCTGTAAGTAGCAGTCTCACTGCTTTCCAAAACATGTAATAATTTGCTTCTGCTGCAATGGGCTGATTGAAGAATGAAAAGTGCTCGCCGCCACCAGTCCAAGGTTGAAACCAAGGGTCAAATTTTTCACAAAATCCAAAGGGTCCATAGTCTAGGGTAAAGCCTCCAGCAGCGCAGTTGTCACTGTTAAAATTACCCTGGCAATAACCAACACGTAGCCAATTAGCCACCAGTGAAGTGAGACGCTGGCGAAATAGCTTAGCCAACTCAACTAATTGATCGGCAAAACCAAGGCTTTGATTAATGTCGCTTTTGTACTCTCGCTCAATTAAGTGCGACACTATCATGCTCAACTCTTCTAATGCTTTTGGATGAGCATTGCTGCGAGTGCGGCGGGCAAATAACTCTAGCTGACCAACGCGCAAAAAGGAGGGTGCAACGCGAGTTGAAATGGCCACAGGATTGTCCACCAAAACATCAGGGTCAATAGAGTAGGAGTCTTGAGAATACCAAGGCCGGGTAACGGTCTCAGATTTAGAAACATACAGTGTCAAAGAGCGCGATGTTGGCACACCTAACGCTTGCATATAGTCTTGCGCTAGAAACTCACGCACACTTGACCGCAGGACAGCGCGCCCGTCGGCACCCCGGCAATAAGGCGTTGGGCCACCCCCTTTCAATTGCATTTCCCAGCGCTGTCCATGGATGATTCCTTCAAATACAGATATCGCTCGACCATCGCCATAACCATTACCCGTACCGAATGGACATTGTTGGGTATATTCGGTGCCATAAATCGACAGGGCATAACCCGTCGCCCAGCCCACCTGACGCATCGGCTCATGGGCAGCAGAGAGATCACCAGAAAATACACGGCGAAATTTTTCATTAAGCGCCAGTCCATCGCTCAACCCAAGTTCCTTAAAAAAAGTGCGGCTATGAGCTACATATTCTGGGTCTGCAAGCGGCGTGGGTGTCACAGGTACGAAATGACCAGAAAAAACCTGGCGGGCCCGGTGATCATCACCATCTCCAGTGGCATCAGGATCGGCATTTAAGGTATCCATCAGAGAATAATCCGCCAATTGCACAAACTCATCGAAGGTCGTTACACAAGGCTCAGCAGAGGGTTTAGATGGATACGACATTGTTGCTAGCGCCGATATTGTCGGGAAGGATTCATGTTTAATTGAGGCCTTTGCAGAGGCTAACATATTAAATGTGAAGCTTTCCAGACTAACCGACTTATTAGTGGGGGTGATTGAAGCAGACCACCTTGAATTCCTTGGGTACCACCGGAGGAATCTGCTCATCTGAGCTTCAGCGCTACAAATAACCGAATAGCTGCCTGCCCAGCAAACAGTCAATGCTTTCATTTCGGTCGCCGCAAACCCTATCCAGCAAAGCTTTGATGCTTATATGATAAATTTTTACACGTATCTC
The DNA here is from genome assembly GCA_019358975.1 of Trichocoleus desertorum ATA4-8-CV12. Lineage (NCBI taxonomy): Bacteria > Bacillati > Cyanobacteriota > Cyanophyceae > Leptolyngbyales > Trichocoleusaceae > Trichocoleus > Trichocoleus desertorum. Next base: position 24,498 of record JAHHIL010000025.1, on the reverse strand, counting down.
GGATCAATGCCCATTACTGGAAGCACTATTAAGCGATCGCCATACTGAGAGTAATAATCTTCCCATTTATTGTTAACCTTAAAAGCATCTTTTGTTGTGGTTGAATACGCTGTCCTGTAATGGCACATTGATCTTCTTGTTGAGAGACTGCCCTAAACGTCGCTCTAATATCCGACATAGATAACACAGGGGGATGAAAGGGCGATCGCCCATGTTTAACCACGCGAGATCGTTCCCCATCAGGCACTGGCTGCTGATCCACAAACTGCCAAAGGACTTCCCGAATCAGGGTTTGATACCCCTGTTCACCGGAAATCTCCCGCAATCGCTCTTTCAGTTCGGGTTCCAATCGGATACTCGTCACCTGCATTTCCGGGTAGTGCTCAGAATTGGTAATGATGATGTAATGAGATTCCTGATTTGCAAGGGCTACAGCAACGGATAGTATTACATCTTGAGCACTACCAAAACTTTAACTGACGCTTTGAGTGAGGTTCGGTGAGTTCCAAAGTATTCCTCGCTGGGTCACTGTGTTGTAAAGGGCTAAGGCGCGATCGCGTTGAGGGATGTCAGCGCTGGAAGCTCGTAGGGATGGTTGATAGCCGCTGTCCGATGACGGCATTCGCGTCAATGAGTTTTGCCAATAAAAGTAACCCGGCTTCAGGGCTCAGAAGATCCCTAGGGTAGTAGAGCTATCTCCTCGTGCCGATGGTCTGTTCAGACCACTGTTGAAGCGATCAATGCTGAGTGCGGTGACGACAGCCGTGGAACAGGAGACGCAGGCGATCAAAACCTTATAGCCAGCCACGTCAGTCTGCCAAAATCCACTGACCGACTGAAGAGATCATGTTCTTAGGGAGAAGCTTTATCGGGAACGGTGAGGTTGAGCAGCTATCACTGCATCAACAATTTGCTCGAAAATTACCTTAAGCTTGTGTTTCGCGCGATCGAACTCGGGTACCTGCCAATCCGGTACAGAAGAATGCCCCAGTTGATTTGTATCCAGGTAAACCGGATAGCGAACTTCAATCTGTAACGCCTCAACCTGCGGCATGTGACTGTAGTGTCGCGTGATGTACCCACCGCTAAACACTTTGTTCCGGACTACTTGATACCCTTGCGAGCAAAAGGCAGTCTCAACGATTGAGATGAAGGGTTCAGAACAGGTACTACTATTCCCATTGCCCAAGCAGATTTCATCCTCGATCAACCCTAAGAAACTGTGTAAATCCAGCAGATACACATTCCCAAATTGCTCAATCTGTTTGTTTAGCAAGCGTTGAAGCTGTTGGTGATAGGGCCGATAGTATTGCTCAACTCGCTGCTCAATCTCTTCTCGAGAGGGCAAGGTTTGATAGAGTGAAGCGTTAAATGCGGTCTTCTCGGCAGTGACCGATTGCCAGAAGTTACCGAAGAGCGGTTCTTGCAGCGATCGATTAAGGTCAACCACATAACGACTATAGAGGCTTTGCAGTACGGTAATACCCAGACTGGGCAGAAAATCATAGAGTTTGTCGAGATGCCAATCTTGATTGGGTAAATACTGCTGATAAGGAGTTTCTAGACTGTTAGCCATGTCCTTCGGTATCAGCAAGCCACTGTGAGGCAGACTGGCGATGACAGGAATAGCTTGAGTAGTTGGCAAATGAAGCAGAAAAGGAGTTGGCATTGCTGGCTCAGGAAGTGGACCCATCACTGGATCGTCCCACAGGAAACACTCAGGACCACCTGACTGCCAATGAAAGGCACAGTTGTTACGGTAGTCGTCACAAGCTCTTCCATTGAAGCTCTTGGCTTGGGCATCCAGAGCAGGACGAAAACCTATGAATACTCAAATTCGCACCACACCAGAGTCAGCAATTGTTTACGCGGTAGCGATCGCAGAGTTCACGCAAGCTGGATATGTAAGAGGCGTTTTCCTGAGAAAGACCCAGCATGGCGAGGATACGACATTAGCTATTCTTCGTGAAGCTAAGGGGCAAGAAGTGCCCTTGAAGTGAAGCCTTTACTTCAGAATCGCTCGCCTGCCTGCTCCAGAGGAAGCTTTCAGCTCAATCAATGAGATCTCTACGCTGAATCATCTTTCCAGCCACAGTGCTCACAATCCCAATGCACTCCTGGTTGTTCGCAAGCAATGCCAGCCTCACATTGGGGGCATCGGCCTGTGAACATGGGGTGTAAGTCAAGTATTGCCAACTTCTCCAAGCATGACCACCGTGGCTCTGGCGTCATGATCAACTCACCGTTGTAGTAGCTAGCCCTCTCTGGCTCCCACAGCTCCTCATATTCTGCCGTAGGGTCACACTGAAACTCTAAGCAAGCATCACCGCTCACACCCTCGGGATGATTCGTGCAGACGAGATGAGGATCATGTGCATAGAAAAGGCAGCGATCGCACTCTGGTAGCTGACGTCTAACGCTTGGCTCAGTCATTCCCACTCAATCCTCTTCCTTCACTTCTAGCTGATAGATCCGGTTGGAGGAGTGTTCTACCATTAAGCGCCAGTAATAGCCATTGGGTGGGGGTTGCACTCGTGATCCACATCGGTAAAGCAGGGTGGGTTCGTCTCTTTTGATGCCGTCCTTGACTGCCTTTTCTAGCTGCGGATCGGGGGTCGCATCGTTGTACCAAACGAGGGGAGCAGTGTCGTAGTAGCCAGCATTCAAAAGGCTTGCAAACAGCCACTCCATGATGGGTTGCATTGCTTCTATCGGAACGCCACCCTCACTCTGCCCATAGCTGCTAATGGTGGGAGTGAGGGGAGCACTGGTTGGTTGAGGCAGCAAGGGGGCCAGGAGTGAGCGAGCTAGGGTCAGAAGTCTGCTCATGATCAGAAATTGGGAGGGCTAGATTACAAGATTCCCGATGATTGGTGTTTGAGAACATGGGCCGTTGTGAGCAGCCAATGAGCTGTAGGCGATCGCCCTTCTAGCAATTGGTTTGGACAAGTCGGCTGGATGAAAGGAGAACCCCGCGCTGTATGCAAAGCATCAGCGTCGGAAAGATGTCAGAAATCCGAACCTGCTTTTTCAGTGCTCTCTTGCATACTTCTGGCTCAGCCGCTTTCTGAAATACAATACCGCTCGAACTTATAAAATACGATGTTTCAGCCAAAAAGATAACAATGGCATGGCGACTCGATAGCCTACTTTCGCTCCATAAATTAATCCTTTTTGTTCCAATCCTGTCAGCGCGCCCTGAAAACTCCCTCCTCTGGAAAACTGGTGTTTCTGAAGATAAAAACGTGAATGAGGACTATCGGTCGGGTCGATCGCTAAGCTCTCTAGTACCCGGGCCTGAATTGGAGGCAGGAGTAGGAGGAGAGATTCAAAAGTGATGGAAAGATCCTCGACCAATCTTAAGGTGCTGCAATGGACATGATGAAGTTGGATGAGCTTAAGGGGGGATGGCGCTGCAACCCCAATTTCTTCATCTCGGTAGAAGGCATGATGGTCGCTCCAAATTCGTCGCGCCAGGGCGATTGCATCCCCCACATGCCCTTGGGTGTAATCTAAAAATAATTCCAAGGCATCTCCTTCAAACTTTAGGCCAATTGCTGCCATTGCTTCAACCACCCACGTTTCCAGTTCCTGGCGTTGCAGAGGTAACAGAGAGACCAGTTGAATCTGGCTGTTTTCTACCCAATCTTCTGGGGTTGTGGCAAGAACCACGTAGCTGACGCGGTTTTGCTGTTGAATTTCCTGCTTTAAATGGGCTTCCCAGCGACCGGCTCGATCCCAGGAGCGAATATGGGGAAAATTCTGAAAGACAAACACGACTCGGCACCGGAGCTGTTCTGCCATCCTCTGGGGAAGCTTCAGCAAGGCTTGCAGGATGAGCCATTCATCGTTGAGGGAAGCCTGCCAAATAAAGCGGGTTTGATGTGCACTCAGCTGCTCTAAGTGCAAAGGATAGTGAGCCGCCCACTGTTCAATCAACCTTCGTTCTTCTGAAGTTGCAAAGATGTGGAGCATCCCCTCTGCTAGTAACGCTAAAAAGCGAGAAGAATGGGTGGCTCGCAGGCAGTCGATCTCCAAAACTCTGGCTCCACCTTGATGGGCGGCGTAACGGATGAGCGATCTCCGCCCGCTGCCGGTCACGCCTGTCAGCATCAAATCTTGGTCAGCCGCCAAAATTGCACAGATTTGCTCTAGCTCAGCCTGCCTGCCAATCAACCCCTGCGGCTTAAACGTATCGTTCATCATGATCAACCAATTGTCCTCACCCTTGAACCAGCCTTCCAAGAAACCATTTACTTTTTCCTTACCACCTCAAAAGAAATTTCGATGCACTGAGCCTTGCACTATTTTTTAGTGCAAGGCTAGATTTAAAGAACTATTTTATAGTGCAACCGAGTTGACCTATGCCTGCCACCTCCTCGCGCCCTAAAATTTTTCAATTCTCTACAAGCCAATCCTGGCATACAATCGAAGCGGAAAAAGCCCTTTGGCTGCTCAAGAGCGATCGCGCCCAGGGTTTAGCCCAGAACCAGGTTGACCAGAGTTTGCAGCAATACGGTTCCAACGAACTGATCGAGATGAAAGGGCGATCGCCCCTCGAAATTCTCTGGGATCAGTTTAAGAACATCATGTTGCTGATGCTGATCGCTGTTGCAATTATCTCGACGATTCTAGATGTGCGCGAATCCCTAGCAAGAGGACAGTTCATCTTTCCCAAAGACGCAGTCGCGATCTTTGCAGTGGTACTGCTGAATGGGCTACTGGGCTATCTTCAGGAGAGTGGAGCCGAAAAAGCCCTGGCAGCCCTGAAAAACATGGCATTCTCCAAAGTGCGGCTGATCCGGGGTGGAAAAGCGGTGGAGGTGGAATCTAAGGAACTGGTTCCGGGCGACATCATGCTGCTGGAGGCAGGGGTAAAGGTGGCAGCAGACGGGCGCATTTTGGAAGCAGCCAATTTGCAAGTGCGAGAAGCCGCCCTCACCGGAGAAGCTCACGCCGTTGAAAAGCAAGCCAATGCCCTGTTACCAGAGGACGCACCCTTAGGCGATCGCATCAATCTCGTCTTTTGTGGGACGGAGGTCGTGCAGGGTCGAGCCACCGTACTGGTCACGGGCACCGGAATGCAGACCGAATTGGGCAAGATCGCCACCGCACTGCAATCGGTTGAAACCGAGCCCACCCCTTTGCAAAAACGCATGACTCAACTGGGTAATACATTAGTCATGGGCTCGTTAATCTTAGTGGCGATCGTAATTGCTGGAGGTACGCTATTTAACCCCGCACTGTTTGAAGAGTTAGTCAAAGTCTCTCTCAGTATGGCGGTTGCAGTTGTCCCAGAGGGATTGCCCGCCGTGATCACCGTGACCTTGGCATTGGGCACGCAACGCATGGTGAAGCGTAACGCCCTGATCCGAAAATTGCCTGCGGTGGAGACACTCGGTTCTGTGACCACAATCTGCTCTGACAAGACCGGAACCTTGACCCAGAACAAGATGGTGGTGCAGGCAGTCCATACCCATCGCTACACTGCACAAATAACGGGTGAGGGATACAGCCCTGAAGGTCAGTTTTATCAGCAAACGAGTTCAGCATCGCCCCAAGCAATCTCAATCGAATTAGCGCCAGAATTGCGATCGCTCTTAATGGCCTGTGTGCTTTGCAATGATGCCGTCTTGCAGAAAGAGAATGGCAACTGGGCAATTTTGGGTGACCCGACCGAAGGAGCACTGCTGGCAGTCGCCGGAAAAGGGGGATTCCGCAAAGATCAGGAAGATCAGCAGTTACCTCGTGTTGCAGAGTTTCCGTTTTCCTCTGAACGCAAGCGAATGAGCGTGGTGGTGCAGGATGCGTCCGGCAAACTGGGAACCAGCCCCTTGCTCATGTTTACAAAAGGTTCACCCGAACTGGTGCTGGAACATTGCACCCACATTCAGCAGGACAATCAGATTCAACCGATCACAGCTCAGCAACGACAGCAGATTTTAGAGCAGAACAATCAGCTTGCCAGCCGGGGATTGCGTGTCTTAGGGTTTGCCAGCAAGAATCTGAGCGCGTTGTCATCGGAGTCAGACGATCAGGCTGAAACCGATTTGACCTGGTTGGGGTTGGTGGGTATGCTGGATGCCCCTCGTCCGGAAGTGCGTGATGCAGTGGCCAAATGTCGTGCTGCGGGGATTCGCCCGGTGATGATTACGGGGGATCACCAACTCACAGCCCAGGCGATCGCGCAAGACCTGGGCATTGCAACCGTGGGCGATCGCTGCCTAAGCGGACAGGAACTCCAGAAGCTGTCCCAGTCAGAACTGGAAGCTGAAGTTCATCACGTCAGCGTCTATGCCCGCGTTGCCCCTGAGCACAAGTTACGCATTGTCCAAGCACTCCAACAGCAGGGACAGATTGTGGCCATGACAGGGGATGGCGTCAATGATGCACCCGCTTTGAAACAAGCCGATATCGGAGTCGCGATGGGCATCACAGGCACCGATGTCAGCAAAGAAGCCAGCGATATGGTGCTGTTAGATGACAACTTTGCCACCATCGTCTCAGCGGTAGAAGAAGGTCGAGTGGTTTACATCAATATTCGCCGTTTCATTCGCTATATCCTCGGCAGCAATATTGGCGAGGTCTTGACGATCGCTGCCGCACCTCTATTGGGCTTGGGGGGTGTGCCACTCTCGCCGCTGCAAATTCTCTGGATGAACTTAGTCACCGATGGACTGCCAGCATTAGCTCTCGCCGTCGAACCCGGTCGAGCAGTCGTCATGCAACAACCCCCGAAAGACCCCAAGGAGAGCATTTTTGCCAGAGGCTTAGGCTCTTACATGATTCGGATTGGGATTATTCTCGCCGTGATCACGATTTTGATGATGGTCTGGGCATACGGTTATACCGAGCAGGTACAGAGTCAGTTGCTAGACCGCGATCGCTGGCAAACTATGGTGTTTACAACCCTCTGCCTGGCACAGATGGGACACGCGATCGCCATTCGCTCCAATACGCGATTAACGGTAGAAGTCCCTCCGCTCTCGAACCCCTATGTTCTCCTCTCGGTAGCCATCACGAGTATCTTGCAACTGTTGCTCGTTTATGTGGAGCCCCTTCGAAGCTTTTTCAACACTCATTATTTAAGTAGTTTGGAGTTGCTGATTTGTATTGGGTTTAGTTCTCTCGTCTTTGTTTGGATTGAAGCAGAGAAGCTATTGATTCGCTGGTATACCGCTCGTCACTAGCTCAAAACCTAACTTCTTAGTTCAGCTGAAATTAATTATGAACAGAGCCGCTTCATCTTTTGGCATTCGAACTTATTCTCAAGGAGAGCTCACGCTCGACTTAGAACCCGACATTTATCAGAAATTGCAGCAGCAATCCATCAAATTTTCTGACCTCCTACAACAGTTAACTGATTTTATAAGGACGCTAGAAAGCGACAAACAGAAGTACAACATTAATCCTTACAGTGAGAACTTTAATCGGGGCATTCACATCTTAGGTGGGGACAACTTTAAATTGGAGTTTTTTCCTCAAGCGAATTTGGCATTGAAATGTTCCGAAGGGCAATGGAATGCAGAAGACCCCAGAAAGCAGTTCCTTAGAAGTATAGAATTAGCCTGGGAGTTTAAAACCAAGTTAAACGAGCAAGAAAAATCACTGCTCCAAATCTGTCCTGTTTACTTGTATTTCCAAACCGATTTTAGGAGCGCCCTCTTGAAGCGAGTCCTCTTCATGCCACGAATTGAGGGGACTCCGTTAGGAAAAACAGAAACTGGATTTAGTCCTGAATTTTGTCAGACATTCAACATTCCTAGTTTGAAGGAAATTCTTTGCCAACCCCAGTTCGCCCTGCATCGTTCTCTCGATCCTGATCCGCAACGTCAATTGCTCAAAATTCAGTCTGGCTACTTATTTCAACGCCTATCTCAAAAAGGAATTAAAATTTTGAGCTTAAATCAGAAAAATATTCTAGCTGTATCTAATCCCCCTAGTCAGCAACAATATGTCATTATTGATCCGATCACAGATTATTGTTTACCCATTTCTCCTGCCTATAATCTCTTGACAGCTTCACTATGCAGATTTAGATAATCTTGGATTCCCTGGTTATGAGCAGTCCTGGGGCGAGGAGCAAAGGGCTGATGGCAAGAAGCGGATCTCCAAGCCGTCGAGCCGTAGATTGAGCCAGATCCTCGCACTAACAGCAGTCCCCAATTAGCCTAAAAGTTAGCTAGAGCGCGCTACCTCCAGCAGAGCCGCCCTATCTGTCCCCTCAGCACAGGACGCTGCAATACCACCTTTGCCACTAATGCATAGGTCGTCACTGCTCGCGCGTAGTCACCCGTCTCAAACCCCTCAACTTCAACCTCTCGGACATAAAAAGGCTGAACTATTTCCCATCGCCAGAACTCCCCCAACTCAACGGGAATTCGCATCACGGCATGGGCACTGGGATAAGCCCACACTTGTTCGGCGATCACTATGGGCTCAATCCATGTCTCGCTTTGCTCCTGAAGCGAGCGATCCCAAGGCGTATTGTGCTCATCCGTCCAAACTCGCAAAATTTGATTGGCTTGCTCAATCACCGAGAGTGAGGGTCCAACTCCACGCTGTCGCAACGCAAGCTGGATATCGAAATAGGGTAGAGGGATCAAGAAGTCGAGATCATCGCTCTGGCAAGCATAATTGCCTGAATATTTCTCCTCTACAGTCGCACCACAGAGTTTTGGTAGCTCTTGAAACCGTTGCAGCAAATCTAGCATCACTGGCCTTGAGGCGATCGCTGGCTCCTATTTTGTCGCTTCGCGTACCGTTCTTCAAGATCGGATTGCACAATCTCAATTCAATCGCCTGGTTCTAACTGCAATCGTGCTTGCCCAAATTGTCAAAGTCAGCAGGTCGTCAAAAATGGCAAGATGACACTACAAGGCAGTACCTCTGTGCAAAGCCTACTGTAAGCAATTTAACGATCGCAGCGCTACGAACTTGCGCCAGTCCCTTCTGGTCAAGCTGAATTCTTTCTAGACTACTCAATCTCAAAGCGCTCAAACAGTTGGCTAAAGTCGCTCGGTTGCGCCTCGTAGTTTAACATCTGTTCACTCAAAATGACCCACTTTTGCGAACTCTGAGTCCACAAGTTGCCAACGGGCTTGAGCCAACTTGTATCATCTAAGGTTCCAGCTTTTACATTGGTAATTTTGGCGTTTCGAGCCGGGTTATGGAACAGCCTGGTTCCGCATTCTCCACAAAACAAGCAACTCACTTCACGCCCACTATCCGAGACTCGCTGCCATTGTTTCGGTTGCCCTTGAAGAATGACAACTGCGGCACGAGGAACAGGCATTGACAGGCCAAAGGCACTGGAAGATTGCTTTTGGCATTCTTTGCAGTGACACGCATAAAGCGTCAGAGGTTCAGCCCGAATCTCGTATCGAATTTGCCCGCACTGACATCCCCCACTGTAAGGAGCCGTCATATTTTACTGCCCCCACCCAATTCGTCGTATTCATTATGCGCGATCGCCCTACGGATTAGCTTCAAAGTGTGAAGTCTTCGCTACAAACCATCCTTCACCTCAGAGGGCGATCGCTCACTCGAGCAAGACCAAGGATTGAACAATTTTTTCCACTTCGAGCGGCGTCAGGCTGGCATTTTGCTCGCAAGCGTAGGTCTCTTGATAGTAGGTATCATCACCCGCACTTACCCAATAGTAAGGTGAGCGAGAGGAACTCGGTGGCGACTGTAAGGCAGCTGGGAAGCTAGAGAGATTGGGTTGCACGACTCGCAATTGCTCGGCGGTGGGCTGTTGATTCTCTCCAGAAGACTCGCCAAACAAGATACTCACCTCTCCGAGTAAGGTGGTACGAGTCTGAAACTCAAACTCACCCGCTCCGCCCCCTACGCCACCTCCAACTGCCCTCACTAGAAAACAGGTCTTTTGAGCATTGCGGTAGACCAAAGTGTAATGGGGGCCTTCTCGACAAAGACTGCTTCGGGGAGATCCAGCTGTACAAGAGTTGGCGATCGCCTCAGCCAGTTGGAAGCCTTGTGGCACATAAGCTGGAATGAGCGCTGGAATACCTAACTCGCTTAAAGATGTTGTTTGCGTTTCACTCAGTCCCGCAGAAGCTAAAGCGCTCCCGGTAGCATCGAGACTAGAGGGACTAGAACTCACCTGTATCTCTTCGCGCAGCTGAGGTGCTCCAGAATTGCTTCCTGAATTACTGGGAGCAGGTTTCAGGGCGACAGCGTTCCAGGCACAACCGCTGAGGCTCAGCCAAACAGCAGTGGGGAGTGACCAACAAATGATCTGTTCCAGTAATTTCATCAAAGGTGGAGCTGAATGAGAGCAACTGATGTAGATCAACAAACCCAAGGCTCTGATTTCCTAAAAATTGCAGCAATCAATGATTTTGCTTAGGCTTAGAAAATGCCTGGTTATGAGCAGGCAGGCTCTTCAGACGTGTCGCTGGATGCTGTAGTGCTCTCCCAATGCGAACGGGAGGCGATCGCAGTTTATGGAGTGTCAACCTGCGTGACCAGAGGCGATCGCGCTGCAACTTCCCCTGGACACATTGGGAGGATTGCACTGGAGAGAGACAAAAGAGGATATCAATGCTGACTAGACAGAAGAACTGTCAGGGATAGGCACTCCTCGCATCAGCGCGGCCCAAAGTTGAAACGTCCGTTGTGGTGCTCTCGTCATCACGAGGGCTTGCTGAACCGATAGCGGTGCGTGGTCTAAGCACTCCTCTAGTTGGATCACAGCTGCAGGCGGCGTTTGTTGTCGAGTCACCCAATCCTCAAAGTCAATGGGCAACCGCCACTGTTTGAGCACTTCAAAATTCATCCCGGCTGAAGCGATCGCGGTATGCCATTGAGAGAGTTGCCACTCCCAGTAGTGGGAGGGATCGCGTAACTGTTCAATGCGGTTGATGAAGTGAGCCAAGTCATGATCTTCGGGCGAAATCACATCCACGGCTAAAAACTGCCCGTCGGGCTTCAGCACTCGGTGAATTTCTGCCAAGGCGGGTTCGATCGCCGGGAAGTGATGGGCGACAAAGCGGCAGGTGACTAAATCAAATTGCTGATCCGCAAACGGGAGGGCTGTAGCGATCGCGGGTTGAAACCAAACATTGCTCAGTCCGCGATCGCCCAAGTTGCGCTCTGCTTCTGCTAACATGCCAGCGCTGAGATCGATGCCTATTACTTGCTGCACGAACGGAGCCAAGGCAAAGGCAGTGTGACCCGCACCACAGCCCACATCCAGAATCTGCCAATCAGGACTTGGGTGAGCGGCTTCCACGAGCCACTGCAAGTCTTGGCCGCGCGTAAACAGCGGCGCTGTACTGTAGGCTGAGGCTGTCTGGTCAAACTGTTGACGGGTGACTTCTTCTTGGTTCATCGTGCAGAGAGGGCTGAGGAATGTATCAGCCATTTTGACATCCGACAGTACTCGTAACCAATGCCTCGATTTACCCCTGTGACGAGATAAGTGGCCATGTGAACTCCGATCGCTTCGAAAGAGTATAGTAGCCAGTGCAGCCTGTGACTAGGAGTGGTTCTGTGATGTCTGAGCGTCCTTATGATGTCATCCTCTATGGTGCCAGTGGTTTCGTGGGCAAACAGACCGTGCAATACTTTGCCAACCATGCCTCTGGGGGAGAAGTGCGGTGGGCAATCGCGGGCAGAAACCGCCAGAAGCTGGAAGCGATTCGCGATGAAGTCGGGGCTGCCGTCGATGTGCTCGTTGCCGACAGCCACGACGAAGCTGCGATCGCCGCTCTTGTCTCTCAGACCCGAGTCCTGCTGACTACGGCTGGTCCCTTTGCTCGCTATGGCAATGCCCTCGTGGATGCCTGCGTGCGCTTTAGAACTCACTACGTCGATATTACGGGAGAAATACCTTGGGTCAGAACCCTCATCGATCGCTACCAAGCTCAAGCGGCGGCTGATGGCACTCGAATCATTCCCTATTGTGGCTTTGATTCCGTGCCCTCGGACCTGGGCACCTACCTCGTGGTGCGGTACCTACAACGAGAACTAGGAGTTCCTTGCCAGCAGGTGCGGGCCTATTTTCAGGCGTATGGCGGGTTGAACGGAGGAACACTGGCCTCGGCTTTCCATCTCTATGATTCCACCGGGGCCGCTCAGATGAATGATCTCTTCCTGCTGAATCCCCCCAACACTTCCTCTCCCCCTTCCGCTCAGGCTGAACGCCATCGTGACCCCCAAACCCCCTCCTTTGCTGCCGACCTCAACACTTGGGTCGCTCCTTTCGTCATGGGACCTGTCAATACCCGCGTCGTTCGTCGCAGCGCGGCTCTCTACGAGGAATGGCAAGACCCTTATGGACCTGACTTCACCTATCAGGAGTATCTCAAGTTCGATGAACCGTTGTCCTGGCTGAAAGCAACGAGTGTTACCGCTGGTCTGGCCGTGTTTACAGGCGTTGTGCAACAACCCCAAGCGCGATCGTTCCTACAACCCCTCTTGCCGCAACCGGGAGATGGACCCTCTGAGCAAACGATGAATGAAGGGTGGTTCTCCTGTGAACTGGTGGGCACTGCAACAGATGGTCGCCAAGTGCGGGGACTGATCCGAGACCAAGGAGATCCTGGCAATCGAGCCACAGTCAAATTTGTCTGTGAATCGGCTCTGAGTCTAGCCTTGCAACCCGATGAACTACCAGGTAGCCAGACACGTGGCGGCATTTTGACGCCTGCAACTGGCTTAGGTGAGGTGCTGGCAGAGCGCTTACGTCAAGCTGGAATGACTGTAGACGTGACTCTATAATGCGGGGCTAAGCTGGGACGTAGAAGCTTGAGTTGAAGGATGGCTCAGCAAAAACATCCCTTGAAGAGCCCGAATTAAGGAAGTATGGCGGCGGATTCGAGTGGCCCGAAGTGATTGGGTCATCATGCTGCCTGCCGAGGAGCGCGCGATCGCCTCAGGGTATTGCTCTCCTAACTTCGGAGCGATGACAGGGCTAGGCTGGCCTGTAGAATGAAGCAGTCGGCAGCTTCATAAAGCGTTACTTCTATGACTCTTAATACCCAGATTGAACCAAAAATAGTGCAAACCAATGCAGAAGGCGAGAGTCATTCGGAGTCAAATGCTGAAAAGATCCTATGTCCTCATTGCCTAAGAACCGCAACCAATGGTATCAAGTGTCAGGGAATCTGTGTAGCGGATAGTGACTACTAGACCTCTTCAAAAATAAGACAAACGGGCAGGTCAAGCTGCTAAAGCCCTGATTTTAGACATATTACACCCGTAAACGGACTAAACCACAGACACACCCAATCGCAAGCTCATACATCCGTGAACGCATCCGAAACTCTTCCTTGGCAACCCGGAAAATTTGAATCACTCGAATCACAGGTTCCACAAACACTCGCTTTTGACTCAGGTAGCGATTAAACTCCTTTTGCCCCTGAGTTAATTCTCCCTTTGGTGGCTTCTTATGTGGAGTGCTGGTATTGCAGCGACCGACATAGACTCTGTCGCCGATGAACGAGAGGTGGTTCGGCAATTTTTCTCAGTCAATAGGGTCTACAGGTGAAAACTATATCGGCTCTAGAGAAAGCGAGCCTGGGCAAACGTGCCGAGAGGTTCTGATAAAACGCTTGAAGAAACCAGATGAGTCTCTCGGCTTCGAAGGAATGCCTCAGCTCCCTACTGCTGAAAGTGTTTCTTGAGAGAGGGGTGATACTGCCTTCGTAATAAACGTTTGGTCATAAGGATGCTTTTGAGCAAACGCTAGCATTTCATTCATTGACTCTGTGAAATCTGCAAACACTCGCTCTACCAACGTAAAAGCTTTTTCCCTCTGTGCCTCTGTCAGCTCTATGCTTTCAAGGAAGTGGTTCACGTCCTCTACCTCGGCTTGAATGTGACCCGTCTCCTTGGCGTAATGAGACTGACCGAAATAAGGATGATGCTGTTTGGTAATTTGCTGGAGTTCTTTTGCGACTTGTGCAATCTCAAATAAAGCTACATTTCCGGTTGCTTCGATCGATTCGATAATGGTCAATTTCATCAAGATATCATCTTCAAAAGCACACATGCCCAATAGGTTATAAGCCATAGAGCGTACTTTTTGTGTTTCTTTACCCCAAAGAAACTTCAATGTGTCCGTGAAGTTGATGGAGTAGTCGTATCCCATTAATTTCAAATCTTGCAAAAACCAAACCCAGTGATGTCCATCTTCGTAGGCGTGCTGGTTAATCATCTCTTGAAGTTTGCTGGTTGCAGGTTCTTTGTGAAGGACAAGGTGATTAAAGTCCTTAAAGCTCATTGCGAAAGGAGCAAAGCTTGGAGCCCAAGCTAGCCTTTGTCTTGGATCTATACTTTTGTCTTGCAAAAACGCCATGAAAGGGGTTTGAGCAAACTCTTCCTTCTTTTTTTCGATCAGGGCCAGAACTTCTTTCATCTTGGTACCTCGTACTCAAATTATTTAATGGTCAATAACTCTTCATCTCTCGGGATGCCGAATCGAGATCATCGCAATTTCTGAGAGTTTGAAGCAGATAGAAACAGGAGTTTGTCTTGATGTCATTTAGTTTGGCACTAGACACTTGACAATTTCTCCTAGTTCCATCGTGAGACTCCTGAGGTATTACCCTGCCAATGCTTGCATCAAGTTAATGACTGAGGCAGTGGGTTGCGGGATGCCTGGTAGCTTCACTTAAACTGCCCAAATTCTCCAGCGAATATCTATTAAAAGTTTTTAAATGGAGCGTATAAACTCCGAGAAAAAGCTCTAACGCTAGGACACGTCAAAAATTCCAAATCTTATCTAGAAGATGCGGCAACGGCTGCTTGTAGCAAAAGGGCAATGACTAACTCTGTCCCATGACAGAGCGTTGAGTTAGCTGCCCATGTTCCGGGGTGTTTCTCCCGTACGATGGGACCCGCGATCGCCGGCCTCAATCTTGAATACTACGTCCATGGTGAATGTGACTGAGGGGCTTGTTCGGGAGCGATCGTGCTTTGGTCTAGGTGGGGCGATTACTACTGGAAAAACCTCTGCAGCAACAAATGAAGTGTGTCTTCTATCGCCATTGCAAGAACGAGTCTCGCAGTTTTTCAAACGCATGTGATTTGATCAAGATCGTTAAACACGGCCTGCGTGGGCTGTAGCCAGGTGATCTGATTGAGGGCAGTCCAGTCATGAATTCAGTTGAGTGGTATGAGCAAAATGCGACAGCTGTTATTCCTGGGTATGAAAGCCTTCAAGCAGCAGAGGTTCATGGTTGGCTATTAGGCTTGCTCTCGGATCGTCCCAGCTTAGTGCTTGATATTGGGGCTGGCAGTGGTCGGGATGCTGCTTGGTTAGCAGCCCAGGGTCATGAAGTAGTTGCCGTTGAACCAGCTGCCTCCATGCGAGAAGCAGGACAGCGCCTCCATCCAGATTCTAAGATTCGCTGGATGGATGATCGCCTTCCAAGTTTGCAAAATCTGCACCACTTGGGTTTGACATTCGATTTCATTCTTTTAAGTGCCGTCTGGATGCATGTTCCGCCGACAGAGCGATCGCGGGCCTTCCGCAAAGTCATCACGCTACTAAAACCTGGTGGGCTATTGGCAATTACCCTACGGCATGGCCCAGCTGAAGCAGAGCGGCAAATTTATGAAGTCTCTTGGGAAGAGATTGAACGGTTGGCCCGCAATCACGGAGCGGCGATTGTCCGCAAAGTCGAAGGTCAGGATCAGCTACAGCGATCGCAAGTTTCCTGGACTCAAATTGCGCTCTCATTGCCCGATGATGGTACGGGTGCTTTGCCCTTGCTGCGGCACATCATCTTGAATGATTCTAAGTCGTCTACTTACAAATTGGCGCTACTGCGGGTTATTTGCCGCATTGCAGCCAGTACTGCCGGAGTCGCTCAACACTACGACGATGACTTTGTGAGTGTCCCGCTGGGTTTGGCTGCCCTCTATTGGATTCGCTTGTTGAAGCCATTAGTTGAGGCGGATTTACCTCAAACCCCGACAAATCGAGGGACGCAGGCGCTGGGATTTGTGGGCGAAGGCTTCCGTTCGCTCACGAATGTGTCTCACCTTGATTTGCGAGTGGGAGTGCGGTTTGTAGGAACCGTGGCTAAAGGTTTGCATCAGGCCTTGAAAGAAGCAGCGCAGACGATTACCAAAATGCCTGCCCATCACATGACCTATCCCAATGGAGGTCAAATCCTTCGAGTCATCCGCTCTTCTCGAGTGCTGACACCAAGTGAAATCTGGCTTGATTTGGCATACTTGACGAGCTTTGGGCAGATTCTCATCCCGAAACACCTCTGGATGGCGTTGTTGCGCTTTGATATTTGGATTGAGCCTGTGGTCATGGCGGAGTGGGTTCGGCTGATGAAAGGTTATGCCGCAGGTCAGGGACGTGGTCTTGAACCAGCCGAAATTGCTGTAGCCATGATTTGGTCAGATCCAAGCCGAGATGTGACAGCTGCTCGGCAGCGGGCTCTAGATCTCTTGTCCTCTAAGAATTTGTTCTGTGTATGGAGTGGTAAACAACTGAGCGAGCAATCCTTGAATATTGACCATTGCTTTCCCTGGTCTATCTGGCCCTGTGATGATTTGTGGAATTTGATGCCTGCTCATTGGCAGGTTAATCAACAGCAGAAGCGCGATCGCTTACCGAGTGCTGAGGTCTTTCAAGTCGCTCAAGCACGAGTGCAGGAGTGGTGGAGTGAAGCTTATCTTCAATCCCGCAACCCATTGATACCTCTACGCTTTACCCATGAAGCCCGTGCGAGCTTGCCGGGATTGTTGCATGTTGCTAATTCACTGACGTTGGATGACCTGTTTGCAGCCGCGATGATCCAGCGATTGCGGTTGAAGCATGATCAACAGGTGCCGGAGTGGATGCCGACTTCCAATGGGTAGGGATGAAATGCTTCGTTGACGCTGTATGTTGAAGCCTGGGACGAATCTTGATAGCCATTGCCTTGATAGCTTAGCTAAATGGGATCAGAACCGCTTTTCATAGACCCAAAATTCACCTCCTGCAACAGCGCCATAGCCTGCTTGCTCTAGCGCCGTGAGCAAGGGGTTGGTCTTAGGAAAGAAACCGCTGACTTTGGAGTATTGGAGGTGGTGTGCCAAATACCGCATCTGTCTCAACACAACAGGAATCTCATCAACGGTGCCTCCGATGAACCCGACCCATAAGGTTGAATCAGCACTCTCCAAGGGACTTTGAATTAGCAGACCCTGTAACTGCTGATTCTGCCAGTACCCCCAAACTTTCCCACTGCCTAATCGCTTGTGCAACTGCTCAAGCGTGAGCATTTGCCATTTGGCACCTCGACAGACAAAAAGCGGCGACGATTCATGACTCTGCTGGAGCCATTGCCAAACCGCTTCGAAATCACTTTCGTACAGTGGGCTGAGTTGCTCCATCGGTGCCGCGATCGCCGCTGCAGAATGCTTAAGATAGCAGGCAACAGGTTGATATCCCCGTCGCTGGACAGTGTCTGGCATAGCCTTGTTCCAGGTGGCAACACAGCAGCGAACAGTGGTAATGTCCCGAGTCTCGAAGTAGCGATCGATCTCAGGGTCCAAGAGACGAACCAGACCTCGCCCTCGATACTGTGGATCGACCCGTAAGGCCTCCCACCATCCTTCGTGTTTTGCCAGTTGCACCACTCGCGTCATGGCAACTGGCTGGCCTTTCAACGTGGCTACTAGGATCTGCCCAGAAGAATCTGTCATCCACTGATCCCACACAGCCGCGATATAGTCTTCTGTATCCAGCCAAGTGTGCTGGCAGAAGTTCAACACCGCAGTTTTATCGCTCCACTGAGCTGGACGGACAATCATGTTTTCGTGTTCCATATCAGCTGAACTCCTCAATGGATGACAAACCGACAATTGGCCCTTGATATTTTCTGGCTCCCCAATTCCATCAATCGTGATTTTCAAAATACACCTCAGTTACCGCTTTTTTCAGAAGTCGTCATTGGGGTGCTGTGCTTGATTAGCCGAGAGTATCAAGCGCAGCACCCCAATGCTTGGTTGATTGAAGTCGCTTCGCCCTGAAGACTTCTGAGCTGCATGATAATGAAGGAGTTGTGAAGGATTGAAACTGCCAGGACTTACGCAAGAGTCATTTGTACAGACGGGTGCTTGAGTTGCTCAATCAGGTAGTCCGAGAGCATCCCTTGCTTGACCTGATAAATCGTTCTGCCGCTTTGGTACGCGACCGATTTGAGCCGACTCCAGACCAGCAAGGCACAGGCGATGTGGTTGCGTTGAATGCGGGCTTTGCGACACTGGCAAGCCTCAACACCTGTTAACTGCTTCAATTCTCGGTGAAACTCCTCAATCTTCCAACGAATGCCACACACATCTTGCGTGGCATTCGTTGGAAGATTGAGCCAAGTCGTTGGTGGCGACAAACTCCGTCCTGTTGGTAGAAACAGTGACCCGGAATAGTTTCACTTTCTTGTCAGCGGGAAAGCCACGAACTTTGATCAACCTACCTTTTTGCAACTCCTCAACACTCCAGGACAGCTCGTCAATCCGTTGGTAGGGTTGAGTGCCGCCGCTGCCATCGATGCGTCGGTTCGTTTTGAGCGGGCAGTAATACAGCTTCTCGAACTGGTCAATCTGTGCCATCAACTTTTGGGTGGCATACCAACTGTCCATCAACACCGTTGCAAACGGTAACTGCTTGCTGTACACCACGCTATCGAGCATGGTTGCAACGTGATCGAGTTTGCTCTGCCCGTCGCCATCGGGGTCATAGAGTCGGTAGTCAATGACCCAAAACTGTCCAGTTTCACCGTTGACGTACACACAACTAATCAAGCCAATGCCCCAAATCACGCGATGCTCATTGCCGCTGTATTGTCGTCTGACCAGTTCAATGGATGCGGAATGCCGCTTATCTAGGACAGTATCGTCGAAGGCGTTGCTGAAATTGTAATGAACTAAGCGGGTAGAGGAACCGTTCGATACTTCAAGTAGTGCAGTAGTAAACGGAGCGAACACTTCAACATCTCAACTGACTTGGAGTAGCACAAGGTTTTACGGTGCAACCGCGCGAGGTAATGCCGCAGACGGGTGTTCTCTCCTTCTACTCGGGTCATGTAGGTCTTACTCACAATCTGGTCGCCGTCTTCAATGAACATTGAGTAAACCTTCCATCCATCGGTGACGTAGAAGAAACAGTGCCAGCACTTGACAATCACCCATAACCCCTTGAAGGTCTCGCTGCTGCGCTCACCGATGACCCAGGCCAAAATTCCTGCTCGCTTGTGGTTGACCGCCGTCCAAATCCAGAGTTTGTGGCGCTTATGGCCGACAAAGGTTTGCAGTTCATCCAAGTCGGTTATTTCTGGGATTTCTTCAGCTTCGGGAGCATCTCTAAGGGGATGTCCAGCTTCTCGAATCCAGTGCATGATCGTCGTGTGGTGGATCTCGGTGACTCGTTCGATGCCCCGCAGTCCCATGCCATTGAGATACATTTTGAGACACAGTTGCTTGATGTCATCGGAGTAAGCCCCAGGGCGGTAAGACTCGAGAAATTGGCGACCACACTGCTTGCACTTATAGCACTGTCTGCCTCGACGGTGCCCGTTTTTAGTCGTGTGAGTGGAGTGACATTGAGGACATTTCATCCCTCTATTATGCCAAAGCTAGCATTACTTTTTCAGCAACGCCTCGTCGAACAATAGATAAGCAGTTGAGGATGGTTGCAGCAGCGGTTTAACGTTGTCCCACAACAGGCGAGGGGTTAACTTCTCGCCGCGCAAATAGCGGTTGATGTGGTCATGGCTGATGCCCGCCAGGTGGTCGGCCAAGTTCGTCACCGTGTAGTTAACCGGGCTGCTGAGAAGGTATTGGCAGTATTCGAGTTTGCTAAAGCTCATCTCTTTAGTTTAGAGTTGCCCTGCGTAAGTCCTGACTGCATTAAGCGTACCGTTCTCGTGCTTGGCGTCAAGCGGCTCGGATGATTGTAGAGAGAATCCTGAGTTAGCAAAGTGAGCGGTCAACAGCACCTGGAGGGTCTGATGAGGAGCGTGGTGCTGGGGAAGACTGGTAAGACGAGTGGGGCGGGTTAAGCTGATCCCCTTTGAGAGACTGGTAAGACGAGTGACTCATGTCTCACGGGTAAGCCGCATGTAGTCAGCGTTGGAGTGAGCCATGGAATCAACCTTCTTGCTTCACAAGCCAGTTAGTTACGGCAGTGCCTTGACCAACGACCTCTTCTTGGGGCTACTTTATCCTCGCAAGCGCAATCGCCCCGATCTCGGCGATTGTAGCTTTCAGAGCCCGAAAGGGCAGCAAATTGCATGCACAGTCAGAACGCTGGTTTGCCGGGTCGATGCTCATCGTGACACTCACTGGTATCAGGCTCGACGTAGTTCCACTCTGCTTTTTCGTGCCAGAAAACCATACAAAATATGCAGGTTATACCAATTCTCTAAATCCCGGCTACAGATAGCGCTGGGAGGATCAAGTCTCGTCCTGTAATCGAGGCCACCACTTCTGGAGTGAGTCTTTCCAAGCGTTCCTTCAACTGCTGACGCGACTGGTCGAGGGTGGCAGGAAGCCTCCAACGCAATCGCCGCTTGAGATATTGCCACACTTGTTCAATGGGGTTGAGTTCTGGACAATGGGGTGGTTGAAAGAACAACACGATGTTGGCAGGAACCTTCAAGCGCTTGGCTTTGTGAAACGCTCCGTTATCTAACTGAACGATCAATATCTCATTCTTAAACTCCTCGGAGACCAAGTCGAGAAAGGCTTGAAAGCAGTCAGTATTGAGATGAGAAAACTCAAAGAAAAAAGATGCTCCCGTTTTCGGTTCCACAATGCCGTAGAGGTAGGTGGCCTCAAATTGCCACTGCACCTGTCCCACAGGCTTGATGCCTCTGGCCGTGATTTTTCGCCCTCCGAGGGTCTTGAGTCCTAGGCGAGTTTCATCCCCGCAGAAAAAGCGGATACTCCCACTCCACCCCAGAATCGTGAGAGCCACCCACCCTAGCATCGCTAGGTGCTCACTCAAGTTTTTTTTATATGCCTCTTTTTGCTCAGACGATTGCTCCACGCTGAGAGGACGAGGGACTTTCGGGGCCGCCTGCAAGCGCTCATGCACCAGTTTATGCACCGTCTTGTACTTCACCTCTAGGCCCAACTGAGTCTCTAGCCAATCACAAATGGCTTGGTAGCCATCAAACCCTTCAGGAGCTTCCAGACGTTTTTGTAGAGCCGCCTCAGCCCATGCTGGAATTGCACGAGGGCGACCCGACCGCGCTTGGGTCTGCAACATCCCCGCCAACCCACCCTCTCGGTAGCGTCGCAACCACTCTTGGGCCGTGACTCGATGGCGACCGAGCAATTCGGCTGCTGCCTGTACCGTTTCGGCTTGTTCACTCTTGAGCAAGTACAGCAATTGCACCCGTTCTTTAGCAGAGGCTGTTTTCTGCTGTCTCAGCAGTTGTTTAAGTTGTACTTCACTCTCGCTAATCTCTAGCTGGTATACCCCTGCCATATCGATTGCTTAAACTCCACACCAGCTTTATAGCATCTGTAGCTCTATTTTCAAGAATTGGTATTACACTATGCCCAGCACCTATCCAGCCCACCTAGGCTTCCTGTTCATGGGGCTGTGCATCCTCTACCTTTTACGAGAGGTTACCCCACCTGAGTGTTGCTTATCCAATCTTTAGATATAGATAAAAGCCAATCCTAATGGCAGAACATCCCAGCAGAGCCACTCGATAACATGAAATCGAAACAGCATCCTTGAGAACGATTCACCATGAAAACTTCAACCATCAATACGGCTCAAGTCCCTACCGTTGCCCCCGCTTACAACGGTGCCGATCGCAATGCTTGGATCTTTGGCTGGAACCCACAGCAGGAGTTATGGAATGGTCGTTTGGCCATGATCGGTTTTGTGGCATATCTGCTTTGGGATTTAGGTGGTTACAGCGTTCTGCGAGATGTCCTCCACCTGATTCGATAGGAACTCCAGTGATGAGGGATCGGCTGTCTGGGTTTCCTTAAGACCCGTCAAAACCTTTATTTAGTCCGTACCAAGAATCTTTAAGAACCAAAATACTGCCATGCAAACATCAACTTCTTCAGCTTCAGCAATTCGTTATACAGCTCTGAGCCTGGGTCTGCTTTTCTTGTTACTGGGCCTGGCTGGATTTTTGCCTGCTTTTGTCACTCCTTCTGCAAACTTCACCTCTGAACCAGGCTTCGGCTACATCTTCGGCGTCTTTCCTACCAACTACTTTCATAATGCCATCGGCATTTTAGTGGGTGTTTGGGGAATTGCGGCATCTACGAGCTTAAGTGGAGCGATTGTGTTTAGTCGCATCTTTGCTCTTCTCTATGCAGCAGGCTTTATTCTTGGGCTGTTTCCTTTGACCAGTACCCTATTCGGTCTAACCCCACTTTTTGGCAATAATGTTTGGCTCAATGCCATTACAGCTGCGACCGCTTTCTACTTCGGCTTTGTGAAGTCAGCAGAAGTCGAGGGGCCGAGTGTCTCTGGAACTCAGCCTAGCGTGTAAGAAGCCTATCTTTTCCCAGTAGACAAAGGGGACGTTGCTGATTTGGTCGTGGTATCGCTTTCTCAAAAGCAGATTCCTTCGTAGAAAAACCATCCCTTTCCAGCTACGCCACCAAGGGTTCTACCGCAGTCCATCAAAACCTCAATCGAATAATACTCAAGTAGTCCTGCCAGGAGGACTACTTTTTTTGTGGTTATTTGCTGAGAATTGACAGTCAGAACTCCTAGAGCGATCGCCTGAGAACCCAGTTGCCCCCGGATTGCCAGTTACCATGAAGTAGCACCTTTGAACTGCGGCTCAGTCTGACCCTCCCACTTCCATCATGGCTGACACCTCCCCTCAACTCCTGAATGGCCCCCCTAACACTCCTTCTTGGCAGCGTCGCCTCTGGGGTCTGCGCTTTCTGTTTCGTCCCCTAGAAACGTTAGAAGCTCGCACTCAAGCGTATGGCGATGACTATCGCGTCTCTCCCCCAGGCATCCAACCTGCCTTGGTCTATTTCAGCAGCCCCGAAGCGCTAGAAGCTATTTTTACGGCTAAACCAGAGCAATTGAGTGCTGGGGGAGGCAATCAGATTCTCAGAGTCCTCCTCGGTGAGCATGGCATTGTCTTGCTCGAAGGCCAGGCTCATCAACGCCAGCGCCAGCTCTTGATGCCTCCCTTTCATGGCGACCGCATGCGCTCCTATGCGCAAGTGATTCAAGACACGACGGCCCAAGTAAGGAGTCAGTGGAAAGTGGGCACCACATTTGCCGTGCGACCCGTGATGCAGTCAATTTCCTTGCAGGTGATTCTTAAAGCTGTATTTGGTCTCGACGGTGGGCCACGCTATGAGCCATTGCGGCAGGCGCTGACTCAAATGCTCGATGGGTTCAGCTCTCCCTTCGGGGCCATGTTCCTGTTCTATCCCTTCTTGCAGCAGGACTGGGGCGCTTGGAGTCCTTGGGGGCGCTTCTTGCGGGTCCGCCAGCAAGTGGATGCTCTGCTTTATGCTGAGATTGCCGAGCGCCGCAGTCAACCAGAGGTGGACCGAACGGATATCTTGGCCCTGCTCATGGCAGCCCGTGACTCGGAAGGGCAAGCATTGAGTGAGGTCGAACTGCGAGATGAACTCATGACGCTCTTGTTTGCGGGGCACGAAACGACAGCCTCGGCTTTGGCTTGGGCTTTGTACTGGATCGCCTTCCTCCCAGAAGTGCGTAGCCAGCTGCTCGCAGAAATAGAAGGAATGCAGGGTCCGCCCGACCCAATGGCGATCGCGCGGTTACCGTATCTCAGCGCGGTGTGTCAAGAAACCCTGCGGCTCTACCCGATCGCCTTCAGTGCGTTTCCTCGTGTGGTGAAGCAGCCCCTAGAGATTGCGGGCTACGCGCTTGAACCCGGAACGCTAATCATGCCCTCGATTTATCTGGCCCATCACCGAGCGGCGGTCTATCCAGAGCCGAAGCAATTTAGACCAGAGCGATTTTTAGAACGACAGTTTTCCCCTTACGAGTACTTTCCCTTTGGGGGAGGCGATCGCCGCTGTATTGGAGCCGCCTTTGCCTTGTTTGAGATGAAGTTGGTACTGTTTGAGCTGGTGTCGCATCTAGAGATGGAGATTGTCAATGCTAAGCCCATTCGACCTATACGACGAGGGCTAACTGTTGCCCCCTCTGACCGCTTTCGCCTCCAGGTGACAGCCGCTCATCAACGAGCGGCTGTTTCCGGGTAATGCTCGCGATCGCCTGCTCCCTAGATTGATCCATACTATTGTTTGGCAACAAGAACTCAGCTCAACACTAGTTGGAGTTCATTTCTCAAGCCGTTGAGCAGCATTTACTACAATTCATCTGCCTACCCTGGCATGAATTTTCGATCTACTGAAACATAAAACTAGTAGTTCACCAATGTGGTTTTGACAGGTAAAGCAGACCCAGGGATACTGGTAAAAAACCAGAACCTCTCATGCCAGAAAAGTACATCGTTGACCTCACATCTGAAGAGCGTCAGTCTCTGC
>JAHHIL010000024.1 GCA_019358975.1 Trichocoleus desertorum ATA4-8-CV12 | reverse complement strand
ATCTGGAGGTTATTCATCGGGCTGATGGTTACAGCTATGGATTCTAGGCGGCTAAAGCCGCTTGAGTCGGCTTTCCTCCTTGCTCTAAAGAGACAAGGCTCCCAGCCATCCCAAAAAACTTGGTGGGAGCAGAGGGCCAGGTCAAATTGTTTGTTGCTGAAGGGAAGTTGAGGAAGCTCAGCGATGAGGTAGCGTCCTGCCTGGAAACCAATTGAAAAGTCGCGCAGGAATTGGTTCATAGCAGCCATTCGCACTTCTCCTAGCTGTTCTGGAAAGGCGATCGTGTCCCACACATAGCTGTCTCGGTTAGCTGTAACGCCGTTGATGATTTGGGGGTAGGTTGCTTGGATACGCTGGGAGATCTCGTCGGTGCTGAATTGGTATATGGGATCGCAGGAGATAACGGAGTAGCCTTGGTGGGTCATTTCCGCATTAAAGCTAGCAGGCCCACCCCCACAGTCTAAGATTCGACGGTTCAGATCTGTTGGGGTAAGGCTGAACATGGCGATGTACTCGCTCAGCGATCGCCCCCAAGGCACAATAGTTTCTAATTTAATGCCCACTTGCTACTCCTCATTCCTCACTCCTCTCGCCTCATTCCTCACCTCCTAATGCATCAGCTCACCTTTCAAAACAGTGACCGCTTGACCAGCGATGGCAACGCGATCGCCTTGGCAATGCACTCGCAATACCCCACCACGGGGAGAAGCTTGATAGGCCAAAAATTCATCTTTTTTGAGGCGTTCTTGCCAATAGGGGCCAAGGCAGCAATGGGCAGAACCTGTGACTGGATCTTCGTCAATGCCTGATTGGGGAGCGAAAAAGCGGGAGACAAAATCGTACTCTCCAGCATCAGCTCGGCTGGTAATGATGATGCCTCGTACGAGAAATGCTTTGAGTAAAGTCAGATTGGGTTGCAGATCGCGAACCAGTGCTTCTGACTCTAGCTCTACCAAATAATCTACTTGGTTGTAGCCGACATAGTTGAGGTTGGTGACACCGAGGGCTGAGGCAAGTTCTGGTGGAGGCGCGATCGCGGTGGCAGGCTGAGCGGGAAAGTTGAGAACAATCCAGTCTCCTTGGCGCTGAGCTGTAAGCAGGCCGCTCCGAGTGTGGAATCGGGCTTCTTGAGGAGGTTCTAGATATCCCAATTCCCACAACACATGAGCACTGGCTAGGGTGGCATGACCGCACAGATCAACTTCAACGGTAGGGGTGAACCAACGGAGATTAAAGCCATCTTCCTGTTGTAGCAGGAAAGCGGTTTCCGATAAGTTCATTTCTCTGGCAACGTCTTGCATCCATTGGTCATCCCGTGGTTTAGGTAGGACACAAATGGCGGCAGGATTGCCACTAAAGGGTTGATTGGTAAATGCGTCTACCTGCGTAATTATCAGTCCCATAAATGTTCCAGTTTTTTGGCTTTGATGACTCAGCAACATCTAAAAGCCTATCGGAAAACTGGATTTATCTGTAGTAATGCTCCTCAATCCACATGCGAATTTCTGCTTCTGTGCCAAAGCAAACATAGTCGCCGTTGTTGGGGTTGTAGCCATGCCAATAGAGATTTCCCTGGCGATCGCTTTTTTGCCAAACTCGAATTTCGGCATAACGAGCAACTATTTGTCTCAAAGCTTGCCATAGGTTAGAGAGGCTTTGAGAAGTGGAGGCGAGGTTTAGAGATTTCATAATGAACCTCAAAAGAGGTAATCGAAAGTATTGTTATTACTTTGAAAGGTTTTACTTCTAATTGAAAAGGTACAAAAATAACTCAGTTTGACTGGTACAGTTTTTAGGCCTGCAATTATCTGTAGCGGCAATCGCAGAAGATTTGTAACACGATTGATTCCTCTACGGTAAATCAATCGCCAAATCTCTACATCGTCCTGTGAATTCATGCGATTGGGGGATGCTAAAAAGGTTAAATCTGAATTTCATTAAGTTATGAGTTGGCCTTTACTTGAAGGGTGGATCTAAGTTTTTAAGCTGGATAAAAACTGTTGAAAAGCTTAAGGATTTGAGACAGTAACTAATACAGTGGTATCACTTCAAAAACTGTTCTAGTAGAAATTGATCAAAATTGTACTAGGTTGATTTTAGGAGAATCGTCTATATTCCACCTTATGCCAGCTAGTAATGCTTGAATTTTGATTGAGGCTATTAGTGAATCTCAGCTCAAGCTAGTTTTAATTGCTGCTGTCATTGGGGTGAATGATGAGGATTCCATTAGATCGACAGTCACCAAAACCTGTATATTTGCAAATCCGCGATCGCATTCGGCATCTGATTCAGTCAGGAGCGATGCAGCCAGGAGAACGTCTACTGTCGATTCGGAGGTTGGCTGAGAATGCTCAAGTCAATAAGCTGACGGTGATTGAAGCTTATGGCGTATTAGAGGCGGATGGTTTGGTGTCTGCTCGTCAAGGCGCAGGATATTTTGTCAATTCTTCCTCCATTCCCGCTCCCAAATCTGAACCTACCTTTGCTCCAGCGCAGGATGTGATCATTCCGCAACAACGTAGCATCTCTTTTTTTGATGTCTATGCGGACTCGATGCTGGCGCAAACCCAAAAGGGCGTGATTAATCTAGGCTGTGGTTTCCCTCGCCCACCAGAGTCAGAGAATTTGCGGCGGATTGCTAGACGTGCGATCGCAGACATAGACACAGCTTTATTCAACTACGATTTGCCTCAAGGTCGCTTGGTGTTGCGGAAGCAGATCGCCCAAATGCTGGTGTGGCAACAAGGATTACAAGTCTCGACAGACAATATCATTATTACGAGCGGCTCGAAGCAAGGGTTGTCCTTGGTGATGCACTACTATGTGCAGCCAGGAGATTGGGTGATTGTGGAGAGTCCCACCTATCATGGGGCGATCGCTGTCCTGGAGAATTTGGGTGCAAGGGTAATTGGCATCCCGATGACCGCCACGGGGATGAATTTGGAACTGCTAGAACAATATCTCCGCAGTCATCGCCCCAAGCTGATCTACACGATTAGCACGCTGCACAATCCCACTGGCATTACAACTTCCCAAGTGCATCGGCAGCGGTTGTTAGAACTGGCAGAACAGTATGCCTGTCCCATTTTAGAAGACAACGCCTACGAAGGGCTGAATTTTGAGCCTGTTCCTGCTCCGATTAAAGCGATCGATCGCCAGGATCTAGTCACCTATATCGGCACCTTTTCTAAAACGCTGATGCCCGGATTGCGCGTGGGTTACATGGTCGTGACAGGTAAGCATTATCGCCCGTTGGTGGAACGCAAGCTGCTGAGCGATCTGCATGTCTCTACCGTCTCCCAAGCCATCATTAGCGAATATCTAGCCTCTGGTCACTATCGGCGGCATCTCAACCATCTCCGCACCGAGAATTTGCAAAGCCGTAATGCCATGCTGCAAGCGCTAGAACGTTATTTCCCTCAAGAAGCGTCTTGGACTGTACCGAATGGCGGTCTCTTTCTCTGGGTGCATTTGCCATCCCAGCTACCAATGACAACCATTCGCCAGGAAGCGATCGCCCAAAAAGTCGTCATGTCCTGCGGCTCTCTCTTCTTCCCCGACCAAAAAGGCTACACAGCCATGCGCTTGAATTACTCCTCCCCACCTGCGGAGATTGATCGGGGTATTTCAGTGTTAGGGCAACTGCTGACAAAGTATCTGTAAACCTTAGCTGATCCTCTATCTGAAAGAGCGAGAAAAGAGGGGCGATCGCCAACCAATTCGTTTGTTATTAGCTTTATTTAGTTACTTTAAATCTTCAAAGTTCAATTTCAGATTAAATCGGGCTTTAAGACTAAGCCTTATGACTCTTTTCTATATAAATGACAAAAACTATTTTCAGAGCTAACATAGCCCACCTCAATCGAAAAATTTCTTTTTAAGTCTAAATAGGAAACTCTATCTACTGCTATATTTGCGCTTTCCAAATCTCCACAAACAAGTATAAGTATTACTTTATCTACCAAAGTACTCATAGATAAAGACTGTGTTATACTCAAACATCTTATAAGATCTGCATGATTATTAACTTTTCTTACTAGTATGCCGTACTTGGCTTGATTTAAAAAACTAACAATATAATTAAAGATTAAAACATTAAATTTAATTTTTGGGCCGTGAGCCTGATACCTATTAATAATCCAATCCAATACTTTTTCCTCTATATTTTCTTGGCTAATTGGTACTGTTTCTTTGATTTGATTAAGGACACCTCTTTGTTCATTATTTTTTATTTCTTCAATTACAGGTTCACTAGCTTCATAAAGTTCCAGAAATTGAGAAAAGCTAATAATATAAAATGATTTACCTTTAGAGCAACGATTAAACTCATTAACAAGTTCATATCTGGGATATATAGGTTGGTTATCACTTCGATGCCACCAATCAGTTTTCTCATCTCCAGAGATGAAGATAACACTTCTTTCAAAAGTCTTGCCAATCTCAAGTATTGTGTGCCAAATTAATAGGTCGCCAATCCCCTTATCCTCTTTGGAAGAATCTTTATAACCTGGCAGTATACTATGAAGTTGACGTTTTTTTAAATCATTTTCTAACTTTTCTCGGTCGATTGGTAGATCAAATACTACATTATTGATGCTGAAAAGCTCATTATATATTCTGCTTACAGGATCATTCCAGTTCCATTCATATATTTCGTCTAAAATCTCACCTATTTTATTTCTGTAGTTTTTCAGGGCTTTACTAATAGTTTCTTCGAGCTCTTTGATTTCTTGATATTGAGCAAGTTGCTCAAGTAAAGGATAACTACTAACTGTTAAGTTAAGATTTCTCTTCCTAGACAATTGTTGATAGACCTCAAGAAGCTTATTGGTTCTATTTTTTGCAAATTCGCGTGCCACTTGCCCTGGAATAATTAAACGGTTTTCTGCGACTAAAGA
Organism: Trichocoleus desertorum ATA4-8-CV12; assembly: GCA_019358975.1. Classification (NCBI taxonomy): domain Bacteria; kingdom Bacillati; phylum Cyanobacteriota; class Cyanophyceae; order Leptolyngbyales; family Trichocoleusaceae; genus Trichocoleus; species Trichocoleus desertorum. The sequence continues at coordinate 62,655 of JAHHIL010000024.1, read as the reverse complement.
TCTATATATATTTTTAATTTGTTCAAGGCTCTGTTTCCCTGTAGTGTAGGGGATGAGTAGTGCATTTGTGTCAACGACAATATAGCAATAATCTTTAATCTCTTTTAGGGATTTAATATTAAGTGTGAATATAGAATTAGCTTCTGGAAATATAGAATTTGCGATAAAAATATCAAAATCGTTATCTTCCTTCTTTTGTGACATTGTAGTATTTTTGCTTTGTAGTTTATTGCCAAAGAATAATTTAGTTAGTCTTGGTAAGTTAAGTGCATCAGTTATAAACAGGACTGCTGCTAATAGTGATGTTTCTTGCTCTCGATAGTGAGGCGCTGGGTGCAGGTCTACTATTCAAGATATTTGCACAGGCTAGGTCAATTGGAATGTTCCTTGGCGGTCGTTCAATAATAACTCATTTACTATGCCAACATGGATTCAAACAGCAGTGACAGAAGGTGAAATTGTCAGCAAGACGCTACAGCATTCGGTCAGGTGTTTAAAGTAGATTGGACTGTACCAGATACTAATGGAGTTGAACTACGAACCATTTGGGAAATTAGAACTGGCGATTCAAATCCACGCTTAGTTTCTGCATTTATTAAATAATATGAAACCTCCCAGTCTCCTAGATACAGTTGCTACACTCAAGCCAATTTCAAGCGATCGCCTCATTCTAGCCGAACCTAGCTATGCCTCTATTTCCAGCCTGCCTCCTGGACAAGTTGGAACAGTTGTTGAAAGGTATGAAGAATTGGATCAAACCCAATATTTAGTAGAATTTGCCGATCTACAAGGACGTGAATATCTCATGGCTGTCTTACAGGTAGATGAGCTGCTAGTGTTGCACTACGAACTCTCTGTTGCTTAATTGCAGTAGCTTACTTCACGCTGACAAATCGTTCTTTGGCGATCGCTCTCATCCGACTTAAACTAGTTAAATTTCTAAGGTTTGCAACTATTTGTGAGCAAGATGTGGCGACTGATCTGGGTGCTAGCAGGCGTAGGCGGTGTGGCGATCGCCCTACTCGCAATGTCGCAAACCCGATCTACTTTCGACTCTAAGCCGCGAACAGTGTCATCTCCTACCCCCCAACCGCCACAGCACTTGCCATTGCAATACAAAACTTACACCTTAACTCATAGCGTGGTGCATACCCTCCGGATTCCAGCGCAAAGCTCATTTACAGTGGTGCCCGCAGTCTCAGACAGCATCGATACTTTAGAAAGTTTTGCCAAAGCGTATGGGGCGATCGCCGTCCTTAACGGTGGCTTCTTTGACCCCACCAACCAGAAATCGACTTCCTATGTGGTCCTACAAGGCAAATTAATAGCCGATCCAAAACTAAATGAGCGCTTAGTCAACAACCCAGATCTATCTCCTTATCTCAACCAAATATTCAATCGTACCGAGTTCCGCCGCTACCAATGTGATTCCACCATCCGCTACGACATCGCTCCGCACAACGCGCCTCTCCCTGCCAACTGTCATCTCATAGATACTTTGGGCGGTGGACCTCGCCTGCTACCAGAGCTGACCGCACAGCCAGAGGGATTTGTGGATACAGTCAACGGTGGAGTGATTCGCGATCCGTTAGGCATCAATCAACCCAACGCCAGAACCGCGATCGCCCTCACTCAGACAGGAGATGTAATTTGGGTCATGGTAGCCCAAAAACCAGAATCCCCAACGACTCAGGCATGACCTTTACCGAACTAACCACCTTCCTGAAAACTTTAGGTGCAGAGCAAGCCATGAACCTAGATGGCGGCAGTTCCTCCTCCTTCTACTACCAAGGCAAAACCTCGTACGGCAAAGTAGACACCGAAGGATACCCCATCCAACGCCCCGTCAAATCTGTTTTGTTAGTACTGCCATCAAGCGATCGCCCCACCATCTCTCAAAAGCAAACTCCTCCTTAATCCTGAACCTGCTACCACAAAACCCTTTTGGAGGGGGTCTGGGGGACGCAACCGTCCCTCAGCGGGGGTTTGGGGGCAGGTGCCCCCAAGCTCTTGGTTTTTCAAAAGATGGTAAATCCATAGGCGATCGCAGATGTCGCAACAGTCTAGTTAAATAGGGACAAATCTGCCCGTTTATATAGGGTAGTGGATTGAACGATGCTTCTAGATTAAGTCCACAGAGGGTGATATCGCTAGCCCAGGAAAGCCAAACTAGACCCATAAAACCATTCGGAAAGCTGCCATGCGTTGGGAATTCGGTCGTAGAAGCGAAAACGTTGAAGATCGGCGTGGCTCTAGAGTTTCTGGCCCCCTCGTTGGTGGCGGCATTGGTTCAATACTCTTGGCACTGGTTGTAGCATTTTTAGGTGGTGACCCTAGCGTCATCCTCGATCAAGCTTCTCCCTCCGGCGATCGCTCTTCCCCCAACTCCACACAAACCACCAATTCCCCTGCTGAAGACCAAATGGCCGACTTCGTCTCAGTCGTGCTGGCCGACACCGAAGACACCTGGAACCAAATTTTCCAACAGGCAGGCGAAGATTACGTTGAACCTACACTCGTACTGTTTTCAGGCGCGGTGGAATCCGCTTGTGGTTATGCCGAAGCAGCAGTCGGGCCGTTTTATTGCCCTAGAGACCAAAAAGTTTACATCGACTTGAGTTTCTACGAAGACTTGAAAAACCGCTACGACGCACCCGGAGACTTTGCTCAGGCTTATGTCGTAGCCCATGAAGTAGGCCATCATGTCCAAAATTTGCTAGGTATTTCCGATAAAGTGCGATCGCTCCAAAGCCAAGCCAGCAGTAAAGCCGAAGCCAATCAACTCTCCGTCCGGTTAGAGCTACAGGCCGATTGCTTCGCGGGTGTCTGGGCCAACCAAGCCAATCGTTCCCGTCAAGTTTTAGAAACAGGTGACATCGAAGAAGCCCTAACTGCTGCGAGTAGTATTGGAGACGATCGCCTCCAAAGCCGCTCTAAAGGTTACGTAGTGCCTGAATCATTTACCCACGGCAGCTCAGCGCAACGAGTCGAGTGGTTCCGCCGGGGGGTTCAAGGTGGCGACCCTGACCAATGCAATACATTCGCCGCCAACAGTCTGTAATTCACGACGCTTAACCACCCCGTAATCCAAAACCCTGAGGCTGCATAGGCAGTCTTGTAACTGTAGCCGCACCTTTTAAGGTGGCGGTTATTTTGGTGTAAGTTTTCTTCCTAAGCTCGCGATCGCCTGCCTGTCCGGGGTTGAAGGCATTGTTAAGCCATGCTTATAGCTACCCCCAGAAATAATGAGTAGCAGAAAATCTAAAAAGTGTTGCAATCTGTAAATAATCTGTTACATTAGTTTACATAAAGCAACAAAGAGAAAAAGACATGCGTTACACAACCGACGAAAACGGCGTTCTCAACAACTACGCAGCTGAGCCTGCCATGTACTACGCCGAATATCCCACCCCAGAACAACAACAGCGCTACCTATTCCAAGGCGCGATCGCCGTTCTTTTGGTCGCAGCCTCTCTATTTTTGGCTATCTCTGTCAGCTAACTTTCCCTGTTAGTCGAGATTTTTTCCTAAAAAGCTTTGGGAGAGCTTAAAGCCGCCAGCACATAACTTCCCAGCCTCGGTCTTTGACTGGGGCTTTTAGTTTTTGGGGTCAGTAATGCAAGCTAATCAAACAAAAAAAATCTCCAGTCGTAAGGCTGGAGACCTGTGTGAGATCGCGCTTCGGAGAAACAGGTATTGGGTCTATGACCAATGCAGTAGTGTCCCTAACTAGACTGCAAACTAGCGAGTCAACAGCAAATCTTCTTCTGTCCTAGAAGAAAAAGCAGCTTCTTTGGGTAGCTGAGTCAACAGAATTTCTGGATGTTCCAGCTCCGGATGTTCGAGGAGTAGAGCATCTAGCATCGGCTCAACTTCCGAGAAGTAACTCCGTCTGTGGCTACTGTTAACAGTTAAGCGTCCGGTGACAGTAGAAAGCATCGTAGCTAGCGTTTGGTACGGCTTCATAAGCAGGGGAAGAATGCCAACTGCCATCATTATTCCGGGCGATCGCGAGCAATGTAGAATCGTAAGCTACAAAAAGCGATCGCCTTGATCCAACTTAGCGCTCCGAAATCACTCAAAAGCAGCCTCCAACTTGTTATACAAGTATTGGGAGTCTTCTGGATTTTCGAGATCAACCATTAAGGAGTGTTGCGATGCCTACCTATCCCGGAATTTCGAGTGAAGCATTTCGGCATCCCCTCGATCGCCAAGCCGAGCAGGCATTACGCAATGTCCCTGGCTTCGATCTCGTGGCTCGAAAATTTGTGGAATTTCTCTATGAACGGCCCCAACTGATTTACCTAATGGGCAACAGTATTCAAGTTGGCCCCCGGCAGTACGCCTCGATTTATCACATTTTTCGCGAATGTGTCCGAGATCTAGACATTCAACCGGAGCCTTCCCTATTTGTGGTGCAAAATCCTCTGGCCAACAGTTACGCCCTGGGACAAGAGCATCCTTATATCGTCCTTCATACAGGGCTGCTGGACTTACTCAGTGACGCGGAAATTCGAGTCGTGCTAGCCCATGAGTTAGGTCACATCAAATGCGGTCATACCACCTTAATCCAGATGGCGAACTGGGCCATTCAGATGGTAGCGGCGATCGGAGAAATGACGATGGGTTTGGGCAACATCGTCGGCAGTGGTTTAATCTATGCCTTTTACGAATGGCGACGCAAAGCCGAACTGACCTCCGATCGCGCCGCACTCCTCGCCACCGACGACCTGACATTGGTAATGCAAACCATGATGAAAATTGCGGGGGGAAGTAGCAAGCATCTGCAAGAGTGCAGCTTAAATGAATTTATCCGCCAATCGGAAAGCTACCAAGAGCTAGACCAAGATGGCTTAAATCAGATTTACAAGTTTTTGCTCTACAACGGCAACGGTTCTCAAGGCTCCATGCTCAGCCATCCTTTCCCGGTTGAGCGCATTCGTTACATCCGCGAATGGGCCAGCTCAGAAGAATATCGTCAGATTCGCCAAGGTCATTATGCCCGTGCTGAGGCGGCGGGAGCAGTCAATACTTCAGCAAAATCGCCTCAAGCAGAAGCAGAAGAGTTGCGGCGGCAGTTGGAAGAATTGCAAAAAGAGATCAACCGCATTCGGCGAGATAAATAGGCCGAGATAAACAAAGCGATCGCAATTCGTGCAAACCTAGCGCGATCGCCCTTGCCACACCGATTCAGCCCATTAAGATCACGTTGTCAATGACATGAATAATGCCGTTATCGGCTTCGATGTCAGGAGCGACCACCGTGGCGTTTTTGACCTCAAAGCCATCGGACAGATCAAGACGAATCGGTGATCCTTCTACAGAGGTGAGAGAGTCTACCTTGGCGAGGTCAGCTTGAGTCCATTTCCCCGGCACCACATGATAGGTGAGGATGCGGGCCAGTTGAGGGATATTTTGCAACAGCGTATGAATGGTTCCGGGTGGCAGCTTAGCAAAGGCAGCATCATTTGGAGCAAAGACTGTGAACGGCCCCGGACTTTTCAGTGTCTCGACCAAACCTGCGGCTTGGACTGCTGCCACCAACGTATTAAAAGAACCAGCACTTACTGCAATATCAACAATATCAGCCATAGCGTTTGAGGTTTAAGGAGGAGAAGTTAAAGAACAATAGGTTACGGTCATCGTAGGGGTGAAGTATTCGGGCAGCTATGCGTAAGATTGAGTCAGAGGGGCGTTTCCGAATGCTTCACCCGCCTTTTTGCGGAACATTTGCGGATAGGTTGAGTTATCGATAAGACTGAGCCTGAATATCCCGCAAACGAGCTTCTGGGCGTTTAAAGCGATCGATCTGCGCTTCAAAGAACTCTCGATTGGCTTGCAAATGCTTGGGATTTTGATCATCTAAAGGATAGAGCAAGGCTGTCCGTAGGGCTTGGATCACCGCCGAAGTCACACAGTACATCGATCGCTGAAAACTCACCCCTAGCTGAATCAGCATGTCATCTTTGCCACGGCAATGTTGCTGGTAATAGTCCACCAAGTAAGGTGGGAGGAAGTGCAACATATCCTGCATGAGTAATGTCGGAGGAATCCCTGCTGTGCCTACCGGATTCACATCGGCGTAAAGAATACCGTAGTGGAAATCTTTTTGTTCGGCTGGCACTTGCTCTGCCTGAGCATTGTAAGACTTGGTGCCCCGGAAAGGAGCGGTGCGATAGAACACAGCTTCTACATAAGGGAGAGCGGCTTCATACAGCCAGGTAAACCCGCAAGATTTGGGGATGATTTCAAAGCATTCTCCCCCGATATAGACATGGTGATAAATCGGTCGGCCTGCAACTGCAAAGATGCCATTCACCAGGAAATTCATCGCTTCGGGAACGCTGGTGATTTCGCCGCAATCGTAGCGATCGCTCATCTCAAAGAACACCGGAGCCATGACTTCCCAGAACAGACCCAGGTTGGCGTAGTAGGAGAGCTGCCGTACCTGCTCAATAAACATTTCTGGGAACAGCTTGTAGAGGCCCAGCATGGCAGGGTTGCCCTTGAAGTAAGCCTTGATGGCGCGATCGGCAGCAGCTTTATATTCTGGGGTGTCGAGATAAGGGTCAAACTTACCTCCCATGCCTCGGTGCCACAACATCGCCCGCATACAAGCTTCGGCAAACTCCATATTGACGCGATCGTGCAGCAAATGGTGGAACAGTTTGGGCATTTGGGTGGTTTCGCCCTTCTGCATGAACTCTAATAGTTCTGGATGGGCAGTTGCTTCACCACGCCAAATCCGCAAATCTGCGTCGTCTCCAGCGTAGTGGTTGTGCAGGTCTAAATATTCTTGAGGCAGGAAATACTTGAAAAAGGGTAGGGGGTTAAGGAAGACTCGCTCCGCAATATAAAGGAGATCGCGCCAGTAGAAATCCATCGGCACTGCATAGGCTTTGTAGATACCAATAATTTGCATGAGGTTCTCTGGCGTATCAGGCAGCATGGCACCACCCGCTTCTAGCCGATGAATCACCTCGGCAAATTCATGGGTAGAAGGAGGTAACTGGGTTGCGGTTGCAGTTGTCATGATGCAGATCTCCTTTTCGGGATAGGAATTGATTCAAGAAACTGTAGCTGAATAATCGCGTCGTATTTTTAGGGCGTGGACAATGCTCAGAACATCATGAGTCCAGGTGGGCAAAACTAGTGTCATGATGATTTCTTCGAGGCTGTTGATCAGACCGAGGGCGATCGCACTCCACAACGCTAAACCTGCATCATTGAAGCCAAACAAAGCCACTGTGGCAGCGAACAAAGTTAGACCCCAAACTTTAGCGCTGTAGGTGTGATAACTGGGAGTTTTGCCAAACTTCAGCCAGCTCAGGCTAAACAATAAGACCTGTACAGCCATGACCGTGAGCAGGGGAAGGCGGAAGTCAATCAACACTTGGGGATAGACTAACCAAGCACTGGCCGCGATGCCGCTATAAAGTGCCACATCAGCCCAACTATCCGCTTGTCGTAACTGCATTGTACTGACACCCAAACGCCGAGCAATCATGCCATCGAAGATATCAGAGAGAAAAGCGGCAATAAAGCCAATTAGAAACCAGACAGATATGTTGCGATCCAGGGCATCCCAAACGAGACAGGGAGCAATTAGCAAGCGCATCACCACCAGCGCAAACGGTAAAGATTTGATTGAGAATTGAGCGGAAGCAGAAGAAATTGGCTGGGGTGAAGGTTGCATCGTGGTTTTCCTAATCGGATTGAGAGGAATTCGGGGTGAGAGCAACCTGCTGCGGGCTGTGTTCAGATACCAGTGCTACGAGAGAATTGGTAGTGGTTTGGCTCCAGCTCACCAGGGCATTCGGTTGCACCCCTAATAGAACAATCAACGCGATTAGGGCGATCGCCGGAATTTGTTCCTCCCAAGTCACCTTAGGCAGATAGCTGAGCTTGTCTTCTAAGCGACCAAATAAGGCTCGGTTAATCAGAAGCACAAAATAAACGGAGGTGAGTCCAGTACTGGCTAGGCAGAGCAGCGTTTGCGCCGGAAACATGGTATAGCTCCCTTGAAAGCTGAGAAACTCACCGACAAAGCCGACCATTCCAGGAATTCCAGCACTCGCCATTGTCCCCAAGATTAAAATCCCACTGATTAAGGGCAATCCACGCTTGGGGTTTAACAGTCCTTGCAGTTGAGCCAAATCGCGGCTACCTGTTTTGGTTTCAATCACACCCACTAGATAGAACAGGAGTGCCAAGATCAAGCCATGAGCCACCATCTGACAAACTGCACCCAAGAGGCTCAGGTTAGTCGCCGCCGCACTAGCCAGCAACACATAGCTGAGGTGGGAGACAGAACTGTAGGCGATCATCTTCTTCATGTCGGTCTGAGCGATCGCGACTAAAGCGCCATAGAGAGAAGTGACAACAGCCGCCGTAGCCAACCAAGGTGCCACGACATTCCAAGCATCGGGAAACAAAGCAAGACCAAATCGGATCAGGCCATAGGTGCCCAGTTTGGAAACGATTCCACCCAAAAGGATTGAAACAGGTGTGGAAGCTTCCACATAGGCATCCGGTAACCAAGTATGGAACGGCACCAGCGGCATTTTGATGCCAAAGCCCAGAATCAGAATCGAGAGCAATATGAGTTGTAGTCCCATCGGTAAAGAAGATGCCAACGCTTCCACTTCCACCGTGAAGGTGCTCGATCCACTCGCCCAAGCCCAAGCTAAGAATCCAACCAGCAAGACAATCCCAGACAGCGCTTGGTAAATCAGGAACTTGGTCGCTGCATATCCCCGGCGATCGCCACCCCAAATCACGATTAGTAAATAGATGGGAATCAGCTCTAACTCGTAGAACAAGAAGAATAACAGCAAGTTTTGGGCCAGAAAGGCTCCTGCTACCGCCGCACTGAGCAAGAAAATTAGTGAGTAGAACAGTCGAGGGCGGGACACTTGCTCAGGAGTGCTTTGAATTGCGATCCAAATTAGGAATCCATTCAGCACCACCAACGGCAACGACAAGCCATCCACTCCTAGGCGATAGTCGAGACCCAGGGGAGCAATCCAACTAATATGTTCTTGAAATTGCATCCCTGAGCTGTGAAAGTCGAAGTTGATCGCCAAGAATACCGTGGCGAGAAAAGTCAGACCCGCGATCGCCCAAGCCACAAAATGCGATCGCTGTGGACTCCAGGTTTGCGGCCAAAATCCGATTAAAGCAGCGCCCACCACAGGCAGCCAAATGATTGTACTGAGCATGACGCAATTCGCTCCAGCAAGGTGAATCAATTAAACTAACGTGATTGTTCCAGCATCCAAGTCGTAGTAAGCGCCCACGATTTTCAGTTGTCCCGATGCAATTAGATCGGCTAGTACTGGGGAAGCTTTGAGATTGTCAACTTGTAGCAACACATTGGCTTTCACTGCCTTTGCCAGCGGATCACCTGTAAACTTTTTGGTGCGACTTAGAGCAGGTTTAATCGCATCAATCAACTTGCCAATTTGTCCTGGTACCTGGGCACCCTTGATTGTGGCTTCTACGGCTCCGCAGCGTTCATGACCGACCACCATAATTACTTTGGTGCCAAGTACCGCTGCGCCAAACTCTAGACTGCCAACCTCTTCAGGAGTTGCGACATTACCTGCAACACGGCAGACAAATAAGTCACCAAATCCTTGGTCGAGAACAATTTCTGCTGGAATGCGGGAATCGGCGCAGCTCAGAACGGCAGCAAAGGGATTTTGGCCTTTAGCCACTTCCTGTACTCTGGCCCAATCTTGACGCGGATATTCTAACTTACGGGTCACAAAGCGCTTGTTGCCATCCATTAATAATTTCAGCGCTTGATCAGGGGTGGGATTGTCTTTACTGACTTTTGCTTTGGCAGCGGCTGGTTTGGTGGTGGCTGGTTTGGCAGCAGCTGGTTCAGTCGCCTGAGACTTAGAACCCAAACCAACGGCGATCGCCCCACTGCCCAAAGCTCCCGCACCAAACTTCAACATGTTCCGACGGGAAAGCTGTTTCCGAACACTCATCACGATTGATCCTTTTATGCTTACAAATGCTGTCAACGAGAAGCCAAAAATGCTGCGGTCTAGAACGACCAACTGACTAAAAATCCGAGCGCAATCAAACTGGAAATGACCAACAGAACGTATAACTGCGACTGACCAGACGCGGTATACCGCAACGCTTGACCACTAAACAAGGTCACGAAGCCTACTGCATTCACCGCACCATCAATGACATGGCGATCGAACCAAGCAGTCAACCGAGCGCTGGAATTCACCAAGTTCACAATTGTGAGTTGATAGAGTTGCTGAATATAAAAATCGTAGGCCAAAAATTCTTGCAGGGGTTGCCAGAACAGCTTTACAGGCTTGGGCACAGCATTGCCCAAATAAATTGCGCCACCCAAACTGACACCTAAGACAGTAGACCAGACTAGCAATGGAGCCAATTGCCTGTTCAGTTCTGCCCAGTTCGGCAACAGATCAAAGTGCTGTAAAACTAGCGGCAACAACAGCGTAAACACAGTCAACACAGACATGGGTAAAGCCATTGGCCAATGCACTTCGGGCGATCGCTCCGTCATTTGAGTTGGTTTGCCACCAAAGGCTAAACCAAACACACGCATCAAACTAAAAGCCGTCAACCCATTCACCAATAACAAGACTCCGACTAACCAAGGTTTTGTTGTCCATAACGCATCGGCTAGCTGTAAGAGTCCCCAAAAACCACCGAAGGGAGGGAGAGCAATTAACCCAGCAGCACCAATCAGTAGGGCCAAACCAGAGATGGGTCGTCGAGGCCACAAGCCGCCTAACTGAGTCAAGTCTTGGGTAATCGTGCTCCAAATCACTGCCCCAGCCGCCATGAACAACAAAGCAAAAGCACAGGACTGAGTTAATAAGAGTAACTGCGCTGCCTCTGGGTGTTGGGTGCCCACGGCGATAAACACAAACCCCATGTAAGCACTGACGGAGTAAGACAACGCCCGCTTAATATCGATTTGAGCGATCGCGATCAGGGAAGCCCCCAAAGCTGTCGCAGTCCCAAAGACTACCAGAGCAGTCAAAGCTACCGGAGAGAGAGCTAAAACTGGTTGCAGTTTAATCAGCACATAAGCCCCTGCCCCAACGACCACTGAGTTCCGCAAGATCGAAGCAGGAATAGGAGCTTCCATCGCTTCATCTAGCCATAACTGGAACGGAAACTGAGCGCATTTGCCTAGTGGCCCTGCAATCAAAGCTAGTCCTAGCAGTGTCGCCCTTGAGGGAGAGAGTTGGGCAGTAGCAGCCCATTCTCCTAGGTCTGTGAAATTCCAAGTACCTGCTAAGGGAAGCAGTGCGATTACGCCCATGAATAGGATCAAATCGCCGACTCGCTTGGTCCAGAAAGCGTCCCTAGCCCCAGTCACTACTAATGGCTGCGCAAACCAAAATCCGACTAAAAGATAAGTCGCCAGCGTCAGCAATTCCAAAAAGACATAGCTAAAAAATAGAGAATTACAGAGAGCTAAACTGCATACTCCCGCTTCAAAGAAGCCCATCAAGGCATAGAAACGAGCCCAACCCCAGTCCATCTCCAAATAGCCGATCGCATAGAGTTGGGTGAGTAAATTTAGCCCAGTAACCACAGCGATCGCGCCTAGAGTCACAGGAGACACCATGAAAGCGAGATCTACTTGTAAGCCCGCTGCATGGAGCCAAGGAAAAAGGATTTGTTGGGGTGCTTGTTGCCCAATAGCCTGAAGGGCCAACAGACTATGGGCAAACGCCACACTGGTCATTAATAGGTTGAGGTAGCCTGCGGGTCGTGGGCCAACGCGGTCTAACAATCCTGGTGACCAGGGAATTGCCAGTATCGTGCCCACTAAGGCATAGCAAGGAATCAACCAGACGCTCTGCAGGAGAAGCTGGCTCATAGCAATTGATTAATTATGATTAAAAAACAGGGATTACGAGCGGTTGGCTGCTTGCAAGCTCAGGAGGCACCTGAAGATGGCTTGAAAGCGATCAACTAGTTCGCTCTATGAACATCATAGAGTGACTTCGCTATAAGTAAAAGTCAATATGTTAAATGTTTTCCATAGACTTAAATCTATGGAAAGTGTTTATATGATAACAAAACGGCGATCGCTTAAATAGTTCTGCCCAAAGGGGGCGGCAAATTATTTGGATTTTAAGGGTTGCAGTATCGTTTGCGAAGCGTAGCTGGTTGCTAAGACAGCAACGCGATCTTTAAACGCAGAAAACTCTAGCATTTGCTTCGAGACTAGTGATGAGATGACCTGGAATTGGTGTGGTGAATCACCCAATAACTAACGGCTAAGGAAAAGATTGCGATCGCCAAGCCAATTAAATCTACCCCTGACGTTTTACCAAAATCCAAAATAATAATTTTGCGAGCGACCGCAACAATTGAAGTGACAATGACTAATTCAACTTGAATGACATGCTTTCGGAGATAAGCTGTAATATTTTCTAGAATCTCTAGAGCAATTAAAACATTTAAGAACAGCCCAAAAATCTCGAGTAAATCTTTACCCAGGATGTTGTAGGGTGGCAATAATAAGTCTTTGATTAGGACAACTCCCAAATCAACGATCGCAACTAAAATAACAATGACCATCGCGATCGACAAGGCTTTGGAAGCCAGGTTTTCCAGCTGTTTCAAGCGGATGAGAAAAGCTTCATCCTCGCTCCAATCAGAGATTTGACTTCTAATTTCTTTCCACATGCGCCTTCTCGTCCACTCTTTGGATAAACCTCTCCCCAAACCCCTCTCCTGTAGGAAAGGGGCTTTTAATCTTGCTGTCTTGATAGCAAAGGAGTGGAGGGTTAGGTTTCTATTAATTTTTATGGGCAATTTGCAAGGTTGCTAGGGCGATCGCACTGGCGAGAACCAAGAGAAAACTGGCAAAGTTGAGAGTAGGAGTGGCATCTTGGGGTACCCAATTAATCATGAAAAGCAGGCTAAAAGTTGTCGAAGCCATGATTAGATACCTCAGAAAACTCAGAAGTTAGCAACGTACTGGATTTGCAAAGAGATAACGGGGGATAGTGTATTCAGTAGGTTTATCCCACATCATCGTGGGCAAAACGGTGATAGAGAAAATCAAGGGCTTGGTTGCGTAACTTGTAGTATTGCGGATCTTCCATGATTCGGGCGCGATCGCGGGGGCGAGGAAAGGGGATGGTCATAATTTCGCCAATATTGGCAGCAGGGCCATTGGTCATCATGACTAAGCGATCGGCTAAGAATAGCGCTTCATCAATATCGTGGGTGATCATCAAGACCGTACAACGATGGTCATTCCAGATTTTTAGCAATTCTTCCTGGAGTTCTTCTTTGGTGATGGCATCTAATGCGCCAAAGGGCTCATCTAAAATCAACACCTCTGGCCGAACGGCTAGCGCCCGGGCGATCGCCACCCTCTGTTTCATCCCTCCAGACAGTTGCGTTGGCTTTTTGTCAGCCGCCTCCGTCAGCCCCACTAAGGCGAGATGGTCACGGGCGATCGCGAGTTTCTCAGCTTTAGACTTTTGCTTGTGAACCGCGTCAATGGCAATGTAGACATTCTCTAACGCGGTTTTCCAGGGCAACAGCGCATAATTCTGAAACACCACCATGCGATCGGGGCCAGGTTGAGTGATGGGTTGCGATCGCAGCCGTACCTCGCCACGGGTAGGGGTGGCGAAACCAGACACCATGTTGAGCAGGGTGGACTTACCACAGCCGGAGTGACCAATCACACAGATAAACTCTCCCTGCTGCACCGTCAAATTCACGCCTTGCAAAACGGAATAAGGCCCATTAGAAGTAGGGTAGACCTTGGAGACATCTTGAATGCTAAGAAACGGTTCCGAGGAGATCGCGCTCGGGCTACGTTGCTGGGTGCTACTGGGCTGGGAGTTGGTGTAAGCAAAGGTGCGATTGTTCATTGGTTGAATCTCAAATGATTATCGTTGGGTGAAGAGTATTTTGAAGTTCATTCCCCTAGAATTGGCTAGCGTGTGCATACAAGTCAGTCTGTTTGAGGTTACGCTTTGTCTAGCCCCCTAAATCCCCCAATTCTGGGGGACTTTGAAAGGTTTTGTTCCCCCCAGAATTGGGGGGGCTAGGGGGGCTGAATGCAGCATTTTGAGGGTAGTTGAGAGATGTGTGTACACAGTAGCCAGTATGGGGGGCAAATTACTAAGCGGCTGTACGTGTGGAGGGCTGAACCGCCACATCTGCAACGCTGAAAGCGCGTTTAATCTTCAATTGGTTGAGATAGGCGATCGGGTCATCTGCATTAAATGGCACCTGATCAAACAGTTGAATCGGGGTGCGGTTGTAGTTCACTTCTAGTCCTAATTCGCGAGCGGCAGTGCTGAAGACTCCAACTCGACAGACTCGTTCCAAAATTTCCACCCAATTACGCGGAAACGGCGTATCTCCCCAGCGGGCCAACTGCGTCATAATCCACAACTGTTCGGTGCGGCTGGGACGGTTAATCACCCCTTCGCCATAAAACTGATGGTGGGCATATTCTTGCATGGGGCGATCGAGGTCACAGATGGTGGGGTCATGCTCCTCAATCTGGATATAAGCCATATCCGTGCTGAGATACTCGCGGCGAGCTAGGATTTCGCGAACTTCTGCGGCATTGGCGGGGTCAGCACAATATTGACCTGCTTCGAGCAAGGCTTTGACTAAGGCAATGTGGGTATTGGGGTAAGCGGCTGCCCAGTCTTCTCGTACCCCCAGCACTTTACCCGGATGCCCCAACCAAATTTCTAGGTCAGTAGCAATGACGAAACCTGCGCCTTCTTCGGTAGCACGCATATTCCAAGGTTCGCCCACACAATAGCCATCAATCGTCCCTGCCTGGAGATCTGCCACCATTTGCGCGGGTGGAATCGTGGTCAGGGAGACATCTTGATCTGGATCAATGCCTCCCGCCGCTAACCAGTACCGCAACAACAGGTTGTGCATAGAAGAAGGATGGACAATCCCCATCGTGTGCCGTTGCTGAGCCGTACGCTGAAGATATTTCCGGAAGTCAGAGAGACTATACACACCTGCCTCATAGAAGCGTTTGGCTAGGGTGATGGCATTGCCATTCCGGGTCATGGTGAGGGAAGTAACTGTGGGAAGCGATCGCTCTTCATGTCCTCCCAGGGTTAACCACATTGGCATTCCCGATGGCATTTGCGCGGCATCCAGATATCCTCCGGCAATCCCATCCACAATGCCTCGCCAACTGGTTTCCCGCACCAAGGTGACTTCATCTAACCCATGCTTGGCAAAGAAGCCTTTTTCTTTGGCGATCGCCAGAGGAGCACAAGCGGTCAGCGGCACAAACCCAATTTCCAGGTTGACTTTTTCTAGGCCATGACGGGCGATCGCCGCAGTTTTCCTAGCCCGGAGCTTTTTAATTCGCTTTTGTTGGTTTAGGAAGTAGATAATTTCACTACGCAGGCTGTAGTAACTGGGATGTTCTACCACTTCCAAGCGCTTGCGGGGTCGAGGGATATCTACTTCCAAAATCTGTCCAATTTTGGATTCTGGCCCGTTGGTGAGCATGACAATGCGATCGGAGAGCAGCACCGCTTCATCGACATCGTGCGTCACCATAATGGCGGTGACTTGGTTTTCCTCACAGATTTTCATTAACTGTTCTTGCAAGTTGCCCCGCGTCAGGGCATCCAAGGCTCCAAAAGGCTCGTCGAGCAGCAGCAGCTTGGGCCGAATGGCTAGGGCACGAGCGATCGCCACCCGCTGTTTTTGACCTCCGGATAACATCGCGGGTGGTTTGTCAGCGTGGGGCCGCAATCCCACCATGTCAATGTGCTGTTCGATGATGGAGCGACGCTCACTCACGGGTAAGTCTTTCATCACCGAATTTACGGCCAGAGCAATATTTTCTCGCACGGTTCGCCAGGGTAACAGCGAGTAATTCTGGAATACCACCATGCGGTCGGGGCCAGGTTGGGCAATCTTTTTTCCTTCTAGTGTGACGATGCCTTCTGTGGGCAAATCCAGCCCTGCCACCATGTTTAGGAGTGTGGATTTGCCACAACCAGAGTGACCAATTAGAGAAACAAACTCTCCTTTTTGGATTTGCAGGTCAATGCCTTTTAGCGCAATATATTCCTGACCGTCGGACAGGTGAAAGACTTTATCAATTTGCTCAACGGCAACAAAGGTAGACATGGTTCATCTCGAAGGTAAGGTTGACAACGCCTGCTTGAATCCTCTGAACTGGCAAGGGCGTGAGTTTGGAGCGAGAAGAATGACAAGTAATGAAGCGATCGCCTCTACTTTTGCTCTGCGGGAAGAATCAGCGTCTCGATATAGGCCATTGCTTTGTCCAACAAGAGACCGACCACACCGATGTAAACCAAGGCCAAGATAATCTCACTGATTTTATTGGCGTTCCAGGAATCCCAGATAAAGAAGCCAATTCCCACACCGCCAACCAACATCTCTGCGGCAATAATCGCCAACCAGGACAAACCAATCCCAATTCTTAAGCCTGTAAAAATGTAGGGTAAGGCAGAAGGAATCAGGATGCTGGTGAAATATTCCTGTTTCGAGAGCTGCAAGACTCTAGCCACGTTGTTGTAGTCTTGGGGAATTTGCCGCACTCCCACCGATGTATTGATCAAAATCGGCCAGATGGAAGTAATGAAGATGACGAAGATAGCCGCAGGTTCGTTTTTCTGTAAGGCGGCTAGGGAGAGCGGCAACCAAGCTAGGGGAGGGATGGTGCGTAATAGCTGAAACAGCGGATCGAGAGATTTGTAGATGCCAGTATTGACCCCAATCAGGATACCCAGCCCAATGCCCACAATCGCAGAAGCTGTAAAGCCCACAGCGACTCGCTTTAAGCTAGCCATCAACTGCCAAAATAGACCAACATCTGTGCCCCCCCGATCGTAAAAAGGATACATGATTAAAATCCAGGTATCCTGCACCACCTGAATCGGGCCAGGAAGTGTAGCTCCAGGTAGCCAGCTAAACAATTGCCAAATAACTAAAAAGATGGCGATCGCGATCGCAGGTGACTTAATCGCCTTGAATAGGCTACCCACAGAACCGAACAGATCAAAGCTACGACGATTTCTTTTGAGGCTGATAGTCATTTGAAAAACTCTCCTTGATGTTGTTTGGGGGTCAGGTTTTGGAGCGGAGCTAAAATAGCGACTTACACACGTTTAATCTGAAGACTGTCGAGATAAGCTTGGGGATTTTCCGGGTCAAATTTGATGCCGTCAAAGAAGGTCTCTACACCCCGAGAAGTACCTTGAGGGATATCCGCAGCGGCAACTCCTAATTCCTTGGCAGCCTCTCGCCACAAATCTTCGCGGTTGACTGCATCAATAATGGTTTTGGCTCTCGCTAAGGTATCGGGAGGCAGGAAGTTCCAGCGCACGCTCTCGGTAAGGAACCAAAGTTCATGGCTCTTGAAGGGATAGGAAATACTGCCTTTCTCGCCTTTCCAATACAGAGGAGCCATCGAGCGATCGTCAATTACACGACCTGTGCCCATATCGATTTTGCCCATGTAAGGATCGAGGAGGACATTGACGGGCACATTGAAGTATTGCCGACCCGCTAGGATCTCTGACAACTCTTGGCGATTGTTGAAGTCATCGCACCACTGTTGGGCTTCCATCACGGCTTTAAGAATCGCTTTGGTAGCCTTGGGATGTTTGTCTACCCAATCCGCCCGAATCGCCAGATATTCCTCCGGGTGCTCTTTCCAGATTTCTGCGGTTAAGGCTGCCATGAAGCCTACTTTGTCAGCCACAATTCGGTAGGGCCAAGGATCTCCGGTGCTAAAGGCTCCCATCGTGCCCGTCTTCATATTGGCAACGGTCTGGGCTGAGGGAACAGGTAGCAGACTAATGTCATTATCTGGATCGATTCCACCTGCGGCGAACCAATAGCGAATCCAGAAGTCTTGGTTCACATGGGGAAAGGTATGTGCTGCCACAAATTGAGAGCCTACAGACTTCTCCCTGCTGATCAACCCTTTTGCCTGACTGGCATTTAAGTCAAATCCCACATCTCGATACTTATTCGCGATCGCAATCCCATTGCCATGCGTAACGAGCTGCAATAGGTTGTACATCGGGATTTTTTTGTTGCCCTTTGTGATAATTCCTTCTGCAATCAGGTGAGGCATCGGCATCTGATACTGCCCTCCATGCACGCCCCCGCCTTCAAAGCCCGTCTCTGTGTTGTCCCGCATGGTGCCCCAAGAAGACTGCTTATCAAGCACCACATCACTCATGCCATGCCGAGCAAAAAAGCCTTTTTCTTTAGCAATAATTAGGGGGGCTGCCTCAACAATGGGGATGTAACCCAGCTTAACTGTGGTGGTTTCTGGCCTTTGCTCTGGGCTCAAGTTAGCTGCTGAGACAGGTTGTACCGCTTGAGATCGAGTCAGCGAATCGGGAGGGTTTCCTAAACAGCCGTGAAGAAATACAGAACCCACCGCAGAGGCTCCAGCAGTAATCAAAAACTTGCGACGCGAAACTGAACGATCAAACGGGCTCATATCCTATCCTTAGAAACTCATCAGGTGAATAACGCAGCGGTTCCAGAAAAAACGCCAATATCAATCCCCTAGAGACAAAGAAGCTCTAGATGCAATTAAGCTGAGGCAGAGTTTCGTTAACAGATGACTAGACCTAATGCCGAATCATCGGTTTGACGGACTCCTGCCACTGGAATAGGTAAAAGTCGGGAGGGAAAGCACAACCCCAAAGCCTGCGATTTGGGACTGTGCAATGTGTTGTGGAAGGGAATTGGACTTCTCTATAGTCAAGATAATACTCTTAGTAATCCATAAAGAAAATACAATGTTTCCAATTCATAGCATAGATTTTTATCTATGTTAAAGTCCGGAGTATGATATTCGCTGGCAGCAGTGGGCGCAGCAACTAACTCATTGGCAGATGGGTAGAAGTGGCGGATGATGACAAGGGAAAGTCTTCGTAGCTGTTCCAGCGATGTCCATCATGGAGCAGTAAAGTCAAGTGCGAGGCGACGAATTCCAACTCTACAGGCCGATCTTGAAACTCTGGCCAAGCGGCGCGGAAGTTCTGCTTGGTTAAGTCCCGAAACGCTACCGTCATATGGGGGGCAAATGGACGCTGTTTTGCTTTCGGATCTTCAATTCCTAAGGCTGCTTCCAGATGAGTTAAGAGAGCTTGGTGCAGATTCAGCAAAGCAGGGGTGATTAAGACATTGATATAAATCACCCGTGGCACAAAGGCACTAAACCCGGATAATGAGATTGGGATAGGGGTTTGAGCGATCGCAAACTCCCTTAAACTCCGCTTCAGTGTGTCAATCTCATCCATTGACCACTCAAATGGAGCCTGTAACGTGATGTGAGGGGGAGATTTTTGAGCCGCTCGACTGGCGTAGTGCTCGGCGAAGTACTGCTTAATCTCATTCGCATAGTCCTGGATCGGCTGCGGTGGAACTAATGCAATGAAGAAACGACGTTTTTGCTGGTTCAAAGCGCAAGCTAGTCTAGATAGGCTACCTACAATTCATACACCGTTGTAAGGAAGACGTGCATGCCCTGGTTCGTGAAAATTGAAAAAGGTTTGCTTGATAAACCAACCTTTGACAAATATGTTCCAGCCCACAAAGCTTATGTTCAATCTCTAATCGAGAAAGGACATGAAGCCAAAACGGGTTACTGGGCTCAACGAGGCGGAGGGATGTTGATCTTTAAAGCGGAGTCAATGGATGAAGCAAGCGCGATCGTGGCTCAAGACCCACTTGTAGAAAATGGCTGTGTTGATTATCAGCTTTACGAGTGGCGAGTTGTAGTGGAGTAATTGCTGGCAGCAGCAACGTTTTAATTTTTTAATTGTGTGAATTATGAGTAAGGATAGTACCGGTTACAAAATTGTTAGCGATAACCGTCAAGCTCGGTATCAGTACGAGATTTTAGAAACCTATGAGACTGGGATTGAGCTGAGGGGAACCGAGGTCAAATCCATCAAAGGGGGACAAGTCAATTTGCGAGATGGATTTGCTTTGGTGCGAGATGGAGAAGTGTTGTTGCTGAACGTGCACATCTCTCCTCACGCCACCACCAACCAAGCGTTTAACCACGACCCCCGCCGCACGCGCAAACTATTGATGCATCGCGAAGAAATTCGCAAGCTGATTGGCAAAGTGGAGCAGCAGGGATTAACCTTAGTGCCACTAAAAATGTATCTGAAGCGCGGTTGGGTCAAGATTGATCTGGCGCTAGTCAAGGGTAAGAAATTGCACGACAAACGCGAAGATGTGAAGCGTCGTGACGACAAACGAGATATGGAACGGGCCATGAAAAGTTATTAGTCATCAGGCTTGATGAGGCTGAAACGAGACTAATAAGGGCGAACCGTGATTCGCCCCCACAGCTAGTTTAGATATTGGGTTTCTCAGTAGCTGAGTGTTTGTCTATCCAAGGTCGAGGCACATAGTAACTAGCAATTAGCGCAATCATCAACCACCAAAGCGTATTAACTTGAGGCCGATACCACACTGTATCGACGAGACCATGCACCAACATACCCAAAAGGCTGGCGATCGCAGCCATTAGCCAAAAGCCCTCTCGGCTCGCTAGGCTTCTTAGACGTTGCAGTTGCAGCCAGCCTTGAGTAAACGTGGTTAACAAGAGCCAAGCAAAACAAGCTAGGCCCACAACTCCCGTCTCCACCAAAATTTCTAAAATAATCGAGTAAGCACTCAAGGCACTGTAGCGAGGTGACACCATGTAGGTGGGATAGATTTTGTTAAATACAGTGTTGCCAGGTCCTACACCCAAGACGTAGTTGGGAAGCAGCCGATTATCAGGATCATCCTGGATCAGCCGAATCACCCCAGCCCAGACATTGATCCGGAAGTTATTGCTGCTGTCTCCCCGACCCGCAAAGATACTGGTGACGCGATCGCGCAATGGCTCTACCAGCAGCACCGCCAGCACTAAGAAACCTGCGACCCCTCCCAAAACCATTGGCAGCAGCCAAGTTTGCCAGAATCGAGGTAAGTAAGTACTCCACCAGTAAGTTGACAGTATTAATAAGGCAAATACAGCCGCAACTAAGCCAATCCAGCCACCACGACTAAACGTGAGTAACAAGCAGCTCGTGTTGACTAGGGTCATGGTCACGGCTAATGCCTTCGCGGGCCAACGTCGCCAAACAAAGCAAGCCGCCAGACTAAAAGCCACAGCAGGAACCAAATATCCTGCCAGTAAATTGGGATTGCCCAGATAGCTATAAACACGAGTGGTTTTAGCCAAGGGTGATTCTGGATCAACCCAAGTAGCTAAAGCAGTTGTGCCCAAGCGCCACTGCTGCAAGCCATACACACTGACAATCAGAGACACGTGTAAATAGAGCGTAATCACCCAAGAGCGGAGTCGAGGCGATCGCAGGATGCGTGCCATCAAAGCAAACAACACTAAATAAAGGGTTAGCTTGCCCCAACCCGCGATCGCTGCTTGCTTCACCGGAGATAGAGCCGTTGCAACTGTGGAAACACCCCAGTACAACAACACTAATAAATGAATGGGAGTGCTGAGTTTTGACTCAGAGGAGTCCGAAACGGTTAGAAGTGCCCAATAGCCAAAACAGGCAACCAACAACACTCCGAGCAAAGCATTAGAGACAAACGGAGCAAGGCCAAAGACCAAACTCAACAATAAAGCTCCAATGGGTTCTGACCATTGAACCAGCCAGCTACTCTGCCGCCAAGCTTGTAATGGACCGACTAATCGATATAAATAGCTCGCACCCTGCCACTGAGCCAGTGATAGATTGGCGAGAGTTAGCTGTTGCCATGCTAAGTTCATAGGCTGTTTTAAGCGATCGAAGGGAAACGGCTGTAGCGACCGCAAAGGTCATTGCCATTATCCCTAAAAACAACCCCTCAGCAAGCTGGCTCCGGAAGAATCCCGATTACTAGAGCGCTTCTTCCATATCAGCCATTTGCGGCAAACTGACCACATAGCGGTATCCCGCCTCCGGTGTCCCTTGGATCGAGATCTGCCCACCATGCATCTCTGCCAACTGACGGCTCAAAAGCACTCCTAGACTTTCACGCGAACCAACTTCCTGAGTAAATTCTGCGGGTTCTGGAGCTTCCGCAGTCGTCAGCGTGCTACTCGTAGTGCTAATTGCCAAACCATTGCTCTCTACACTACTATTCCAAGCCTGATGCCCCGAATACGCTGTTTCAGAGCCACTCGTTTCGGCAGCAGGAGATTGATAGGTATAAAGCTCTGTGTTGGGTAAGCTATCTCCTAGCCAAGGATGGGAAACCCAAATGGCAATATTCAGCCGATTTTGCTTCCGAGACACATGAATGCGGACAATGCTTCCAGCACTCGATGCTTGGATCAGCCCGAAAACTAAGTGATACAGAATTTGCCTGACTTTATTTTTGTCTAGCAACCAGATGCGAGGACCTGGCTCAATGCTCAGACGAACTTCTTGTTCGCGGCGACATGCAGCTTGCTCCAGAGTATTGATAGCTTGCTGACACAGCATCTCAATGTCTACAGATGCCAAGTTGAGAGTTTCAGCGCGATCGTCTAACGCCCCCAACTCCAGAATTTCGTTCACTAGCGAGAGGAGATACTGTCCACTCTGATAAACAATGTTGAGATATTCTTTTTGTTTGCTCGTCAGCGGGCCATAGATCTCCCGATTCAACACACTCGCCATTCCCATCACCGAGGTTAAGGGGGTGCGTAGTTCCTGAGTGAGTTGAGCCAACAATTGAATTTTGACTGGGTTGTTCAGAGGTGTCTGGGCTAATGCTAACTTTTCTGCCTGACTAACATTCCGGGCAGCTTGCTCTAACGAAATGGCAAGAGCACTGGTAGGAGCCGCACTTAACTCATAACCCGACTCATCTTCAACAGGGCCTAGGCGAGATTGCCCCTGAAGAGGAATCGCTTGCTGGGCTTTGACGAGGCGGTTGCGCTCAAATTCACTCATACTCCAGCGCGCTGTGAGTTCTAAGAACTGAATCTCGCGGCTCGTAAAGTTACGAGGAACTAAATCCATCACGGCCAGAGTTCCAAGGCAATTACCAACTGAGTCCAGCAAGGGGACGCCCAGGTAAGCCCGGATGCGATAGCGTTGGGCCAGTAAGCTAGCGGCAAACTCTGGGTCGGCACTAGTGTCATTGATCGCTAGAACTTGATGGCTCTCGATCACCTTGCTACAAAAAGATTCACTGCGTAGCATCTGACGAGAGGCCGCCAACTCATTCATCAGACCTAACCTGGACAAGCCTACCGCTGACTTAATCCATTGGCGATCTTGATCAATAACGCCCAAAATACAAACAGGAATGTCTAAGAAAAGGGCAGCTGTTTGCGTGGCCTCTTCAAAAACTGGAACACTCTCTGCCTCTAGCAATCCCAAGTCCACTAACGCTAATAAGCGTTGTTGTTCTCGAGCTGAGCTTGCCAAGCTGTTGTGATGAAAAAATAGTCTGTTTTCAGGGTTCATTATTTTAACCCCTACCCCCATACTTGTTGACCATGTGACTCATCTAGCTCTTACCAAGGGTAGTCAACTATACAGAGAATTCCCTAACTCTGTGCCTGACAAACGTGGTAAGCAAGAGATTAATGAAATCTATGATTAATCGGCAAATACTAAAGCCCTTAAGTGCACTTGGTATAAATTGCTAGTGTTTCTGCCCTCACTATGCCCAAACCTAGAGTGCAATCAACATTCTACATTCCGTTGAATCGGGTAGCTTTGAGCTGCCGTAGGACGCAAACTGTAACTACAGAACCGAGAATATACTGATGCCAAGAGCAAAACCACTAAAACACAGACTAAGAGCATGTTGAGAACTAGTTGAACCGGAAACAATCTTTAGAAATAGAGCGTACAAAGCAGAGGCACAATCAAGACTTGCCACCTCTCGCCACACTACAGTTTTCAGGTGGGCCAGTAAAATTCCCGGAACAAAATAAAGATTTCCTAAAATTGGCAGTATCAAATTATGCTGCCAAATAATAGGTTATAGTAACTCCCGTTCGTTATACATTTTTTTTGATTAAGGGCATATTCAACTCCTAGCAGACTTCCATCAGAGGGACAAGGAGGGTGGAAGCAGCTCCAACTCATGGCAAGCACGATTAGATTCAAGCACTATTAGCTATTAAGCATTTGAGGGAGGGAGCCAAGCTGGGTGAGCCAAGAGAGCAGCCATCACTCGTACGCCTCGTAACTGGTTAGAAAGCGGCAGATGGCCCTTTGGAGCGCTGAGGTTCCAAGTAAACCCTTGGGGATATCTTGTCCAGTTATTCGCTGATTTCCAACCAATTTTGGGCCAAAGCTTATCCCAGTCTTTTCCAACGCTTAGCCAAATTTCTCGTTGTACAGAAAAGCCAAATTTACCTTCGGAATGCACGAGCCAAAGACTATTAATCGTGTGTAGATCTGTAACTGGTAAGCTAGAAACTTCCGTAAAGTAAACCCATTTGCGCTGAACTGCGGCAGGGCCAGCTAATTCACAAAGCTTTTGTAAGGTGAGGCGATCGGCTGCTTCTAGGTCGTGTTGGGCCAGCAGTTTTTGCAGTTCGCTGTAGTCGATGTTGCGCTCTGAGCGTAAAGGGACAATGCCTGTAGGGAAATGGGTTTGGAGAAATTCTACAGTTTTGGGGGAGTTAGCAGCATAAAGCGCTTGATAAGCTGTGCCTTCAACGAAGGTTGCAACTGTAGCACGACGCTCTAGCAGAAATTCCATCAATAAGACTAGCCCTGCTTCACCTGCCTGAATGCTGTCTTGTAAGGCTTGCAACTGAGCCTTAGGAAGCTCAGACTTTAACTTGAGCCGGAGGTCGTCTAGTTGACTCGCTGTATGGGTTGCAGAAGAAAGATTTGAATCAGTAGTAAAACCGCTCATGTCAAGTTGCTGCAATTCATTCATGGACTGGAAGCTCTTGCCCAACGCTGGCTGGAAAAATTAGATTGAATCTTAATGACCGCGATCGCCGCTGAATAGCTGGGTCTCAGAAAAGTTACTTTATCCGCTGGACTGCAAAATTTGATTAATGATGGCAGTAGAGGAAGTGGGTACTTCTACGGCAACGAATTCGATTTGACCACCACAAGCTTGCACAGTAGAAGCTTCAGGTAGCGTTTCTAGCTTGTAGTCTCCTCCCTTGACGTAGACATCTGGCTCAAGAGCGGCAATCAGAGGAGCGGCAGTGCTCTCAGCAAAGACTACAACAGCATCTACAGGCTTGAGGGCGGCTAGGAGTTCGGCTCGCTGAGGGGCTGGAACAATAGGGCGAGCAGGCTGTCCTAGAGGCTGAGGCTTGATGGCTTGCACGGATTCGTCACTGTTTAGACCTACCACCAGCGATCGCCCCAGAGTTTTTGCTGTTTGAAGATAGCGAACGTGTCCGACGTGAAGTAGATCGAAGCAACCATTGGTCAGCACTAAAGGTCGCCATTGGTTTGGCGCTGCGGCAATTGCTTGCTGTAGTTCAGTCAAAGTGTAAACGCCAGGAATCATCAGTTAGCTTTGCGCTCAGCAGTCAATTCAAGTTCCTGCGGAGATGCTCCGCCCATTGCTTATCGTACCAACAAATCACTCCGTAACTCTGCTGAGCCTGGATTCAGCTAAGTTACTCGGCCTCTTTGGCTCCGGTGGGGGGATGGTAGCCTCTTTCAAAGGCAAAGCGTACTAGCTGAGAGCGGTTTTCTAGTTGGAGCTTGCTAAGGATATTGCTGAGGTGGGTTTGTACAGTGCGGGGACTGACAAATAAGCGATCGCCAATCTGCTTGTTGGTGTAGCCTTGAATCACTTCCCAAAAAACTTTTTCTTCAGCGGGGGTAAGGGGTAAGGGCGTCGGGCTGGCTTCGGTAGTAACGTTGGATTGCTGAATTAAGCGAATAATCTCGGCATGAGTGCGGCGCGATCGCTCCAGTTGAGCCTCAATTTTTGCGACTAACTCTCTAGGTTCAAACGGTTTGATTAAGTAGTCGTCTGCTCCAATATCATGCCCTTGGATGCGATCCTCAACTTCACCTCGGCTCGACAGAAAAATAAAGGGAACCAGTTGACCAGCTCGCAGGGCTCGGAGGCGGCGGCAGAACTCAAAGCCGTCCATCTCTGGCATCATGACGTCGGAAACCACTAAATCCGGCGAACTTTGCTCAAAAGATGATAGTCCCTCTACTCCAGAGCCAGCATCTTGAACGACATATCCACGGTTTTGGAGGTAGCGTGTTAAAGCAATTCGTAAAGTAGTATCGTCATCGACGACTAAAATTCTTTTCATCCAGGCTCTCACGCACGCAGTACAAACAGCTTAACAGGCACTCAATCATTCCCAATTAGGTTGTATATTAGTTTGCTAGAAATTGCTCCAGCGAAATCTTAGGTAAGATTGCTATCTGCATTTTGTTGCCCCTTAGCGACTTGATTAAGCACACCACTCCTGTTGTAAGAATTCCCTAGTAGCCACTCATTCTTAAGGTTAGACAACACAAAAATTCTTTAATCAGCTAAAAACTTACGAATCCAATTAATCTGTACCAACCCGCCCTAAACCGAAATGATCGTAAGTCTGATAGCCTACCAGAGAAATATGGGGCATTAGTAGCCAAGTCAACAAAAGTAACTTGGTTCAGATTGAGTGTTTTTTTGCCCACGCGATCGCTTAGCATATTCCCCTGGACCCTTTTGCTGCGTGGTTATCTGGAGCCGCTGTTAGGTTATGTACGAAAAGCTTACTCCCCCCGAAACTGGAAGCCGCATCACATTTGAGAACGGAGAACCGATTGTTCCCGACAACCCAATTATTCCGTTTATTCGGGGTGATGGGACAGGGATTGATATTTGGCCTGCTGCTCAAAAAGTATTTGATGCCGCCGTGCAAGCAGCTTATGGTGGCAGGCGTCAAATTGCCTGGTTTAAGGTCTACGCTGGCGATGAAGCTTGCGAAAAGTATGGTACTTACCAATATTTGCCCCAAGACACCTTAAACGCCATTAAAGAGTATGGAGTTGCCATTAAAGGCCCTCTGACAACTCCAGTCGGCGGTGGCATTCGTTCGCTCAACGTGGCCTTGCGCCAAATTCATGACCTTTACGCTTGTGTGCGTCCTTGTAAGTACTACCCAGGCACCCCCTCGCCGCACAAAAGCCCAGAAAAGCTAGATGTCATTGTCTACCGCGAGAATACAGAAGATATTTACCTCGGCATTGAGTGGCGGCAAGGTAGTGAAATTGGCGATCGCCTGATTAAGCTACTCAATACTGACCTAATTCCTGCCACTCCAGAGCACGGCAACAAACAAATTCCCCTAGATTCAGGAATTGGCATTAAGCCCATTAGTAAAACGGGCTCTCAGCGTCTGGTGCGACGGGCCATGAAACATGCGCTGCGACTTCCAGCCAACAAGCAAATGGTGACTTTGGTGCACAAAGGCAACATCATGAAGTACACCGAAGGCGCATTCCGCGACTGGGGCTATGAGCTAGCAACCACTGAGTTTCGCCAAGAGTGTGTAACAGAGCGCGAATCTTGGATTCTTAGCAACAAAGAAAGCAACTCCAACCTCTCTACAGAAGAGAATGCTCGCCAGATTGAACCGGGATATGACGATCTAACAGAAGAAAAGCAAGCCCAGATTCGTCAAGAAGTAGAAGCTGTGCTCAATAGCATTGGGGCTACTCACGGCAACGGCCAGTGGAAAACTAAAGTCATGGTGAATGACCGCATTGCAGACAGCATTTTTCAGCAGATTCAGACTCGGCCTGATGAATACTCAATTCTGGCGACGATGAACCTGAATGGAGATTACTTATCTGACGCGGCAGCGGCGATCGTCGGGGGCTTGGGTATGGGACCAGGAGCCAATATTGGCGACAGTTGTGCCATCTTTGAAGCTACTCACGGCACAGCTCCCAAGCATGCAGGACTCGATCGCATTAATCCTGGATCTGTAATTTTATCCGGCGTGATGATGCTGGAATATATGGGCTGGCAGGAAGCAGCAGACTTGATCAAGAAAGGACTTGGTGCTGCCATTTCCCACGGTGAAGTAACTTACGATTTGGCTCGTATGATAGAGCCTCCGGTGGAACCGCTAAAGTGTTCTGAATTTGCCGAAGCCATCATTAAGCACTTCAACGATTAGAAAAGGAGTCAGTAGACAGAAGCTAGAGGTCAAAAATCAAAGCCAGGAGTCAGAAATTTTATAGATTTTCTGGCTCCTGGCTCCTGGCTCTTAAATTCCTATTAAAAGTTTTCTACGGATTGGAGAAGGTGTTGATCTGACCTCCACCAATGTTGCGCCCTGGAACCCGACGAGGTACCGAGAAAGGCTGCTGATTAAGTTGGCTAGGCTGGACTGCATTGCCAGAAAAACCGGAATTATTGAATCCATTGTTGTTTTGCCCCTGAGAAGACTGCCCGAAGTTAGGGTTTAGGTTACTGCTGGGTACCACAGGGGTAATTGAAGGAGCTGTGGGAACAACAGGCTCAATGCCAGCAGGTACATTGCTACCTAGCTGCGGTTGGCTCAAATAGTTGAAGGAATTGCTTGGAGGTGCGCTGCTGACGCCCGGTGTTGAGCTGTAGTTGATGCCGCTGTTGCCTACAGGCGCGATCGCACCGGGTTGAGTCAAGGTTTGAGTCGTTGAAGTAGGCGCAGCAACGTTACTACCTAACTCAGCGGCTGTGGGTGAGCCTGATGTTGAGGGAGCAGTAGAGTTATTTTGCGCTTGGGACTGTTCCAATGCTCTTTGCAGGGCACTCACGGGTGCCGAAGGATTAGTGCTAGAGGTATTAGGTGAATTGAGATTCAAGCTGGGAGTTGGAGTTGAAATCCCAGATGGAGGTAGCAGAGAACTTGGAACTGCGGAGGGTAGACTGGAGGAACCTATTCCTGTCAACCCAGGGGTTGCGCCAACTAAAGGTTGACCTGGGACATTGCTAGCACTGAGAAGTGAAGAGCTAGGGGATGATTGGGGAGCTGCTGAATTGCTGTTAGGCAGGTTGCCATCTGGACTAGCAGCTTGCCCCTGAGATTTCAACAGTTCACTAAACAAGCTAGGTTTTGTAGCGGTCTTGTCGTTTTTTTTCTGACTCGCATCTTCTGCTTCATCAGCCGCAATTCCATTGAGCTGATTAAGTAACAACGGTAAGCTGTCGATGTCTGCACCAATGGCACCGTCTTCTAAGGAAACTGAAGGGTTAAACCCCTCCTCCACATTCGTCGCGCTCCTGGTGTTGTCAAACCACTCTGGATGTAGCCAATACTCTAGGGTAAAGAACACAATCAGCAGCAGAATGATGCCAGGTCCCCATACCATAGGCCGCTTGAGAGCCCGTAATCTGGCTTTTAGGTGACTCACTGGAGCGGGAAGCTGTTTCGAGAATGGCATGGCACTACGCGGGAAAGTGAAGGGACACAGAGCCTTACAGCCAGAATAACTGCTGTTTCCTAGATATCCAAGCTTAAATCAAGGAGTCTGAATGAACTTCATCTAAAAATTGACTTAGTTTAATCTAAGTTCAATTAGCTCCTACAGAACTCTGGCATCCGGAGGACTTATCCAGAATGCTAATCAAAGATTTATACATGGCATCACACGAATCCGGATGCATCTAAAACATCAAGTGTCTTGATGACGAAACTGAGTGCGCGCAGGAGTACTAACGGCACCCACAGGAACTAGATGTTTTCGCTTCATCAAATCTCGGTTTTGTAACTTGGCTCTCCACTCTCGAATGGCGATCGCTGTCCGGGTAATGGGAGACTGATACCCATCGCCCGC
This sequence comes from Trichocoleus desertorum ATA4-8-CV12, assembly GCA_019358975.1. Classification (NCBI taxonomy): domain Bacteria; kingdom Bacillati; phylum Cyanobacteriota; class Cyanophyceae; order Leptolyngbyales; family Trichocoleusaceae; genus Trichocoleus; species Trichocoleus desertorum. The sequence goes on along the minus strand of JAHHIL010000024.1, from coordinate 32,860 downwards.
TCCAGGGGTATTTGGATGTTCTGGTTCAGGGCGATGGGGTTGCACAATCATGCAATTAGAGAGGGTATCGAGATAGGGCTCCAGATTAAGCGCCCGAAGCAAAGCATCGGCTGATTGATAGCGATCGCGTGGTGCATGGTGCAACATTTTGGTGAGCACGCGAGCAAAATGATCGCTAACTTGAGCAGAGCCTTGCCAGTCAATTTCTCCCGTGGCGGGGTCGTAGTCGAAATCGAAGGGAGACTTGCCTGTGAGGAGATACACACAAGTAACGCCCAGAGCGTAGAGGTCACTAGCAAAAACGGGTCGCATGGACAACTGCTCTGGAGGAGCAAAACCAACAGTGCCAATAAAATGGGTAGTAGGAGCTCGCTGACTAGTGTCCTCTAATCGGGCAATTTGCTCCTTAACAGCACCAAAGTCAATCAGAACCAGCCTACCGTCATCTCGGCAGCGAATAATGTTTTGCGGCTTAATATCCCGATGGATCACCCGATGGCTGTGAATGTAGCGCAGGAGTGGCAGCATCTCTAGTAAAAATCGCTTAACCACCGCCTCAGACTGAGGGCCATAGCGCCGAATTTCACGGGTTAGAGTAGAGCCACGGACGTACTCTTGCACGAGATAAAACTCGCCGTCCGCCTCAAAATAGTCCAACAGTTGAGGGATTTGCGCATGGCTCCCTAATTTGCTCAAAGTTTTGGCTTCCTGCTCAAACCGCTTCCGGGCTCGCTCCAATGTCAAGGGATCGTTGACTTTGAGGCATAGTTGCTTGATCACACAGAGCGGGTGATAGGGCAGGGAGACATCCCGTGCTAGGAAAGTGACACCAAAGCCACCTCGACCTAGAACTCGCAAAACTTTGTAGCGATCGCGAAACAACTGAACCGAACCACAAAGTTGCCCTGGTGCCGTTTGGTTCAGGATGTTAGCGCGGAAATTAGATAGATCTGTTAATGAAGGAGCCATCAGACTTTACTCATGACTGCTGGAATAAAAGATTCCGAGCCAGCTTCATACAAACTTTAACTGGTATGGAGCTGTGGCAATGTGATCTAAGACAGACCACCCCAGGATTTGCGTGCTATTTACAGTCTAGTCAGAGATGCCTCGTTTTTGTTGAAATCTTTATACTCCTTTGGTTACAATACTGGGTTAACCTGTCAACTAATAGTCCTACCCCAAAAGTTAGTAATGTCATAGCCTAGATCACTCAGCATTTGTCGGAGCAGAGGCATACTCAAGCCAATAACGTTGGTGTGACAGCCTTCTAGTTTCTCGACAAAGGCACTACCTTTACCTTCTAGCGCAAAACAGCCAGCACAACTTAACGGCTCACCTGTCGCCACGTATGCCTCAATTTGGCGATCGCTGATAGTCGCAAAGTAGACGCGAGTCACACGGCAGCGGACTAAAGATTTGTTTTGGGTGAGGTCAATCAGAGCGTGGCCTGTATATAAGTCGCCAATTTTGCCTCGCATTTGTTGCCAACGGGCGATCGCATCGGCTGCATCAGCGGGTTTGCCGTGAATTTCGCCATCAATGGCTAGGACAGAGTCGCACCCTAAGATCAGGGCTTCTGTGAAGTAGGGAGTGACGGTTTCAGCTTTACGTAACGCCAGCGTTTGCACTAGGTCTGCTGGATTGGTTAGCTGTACCTGAGACTCGTCGAAATTACTCTGACTGACAAGCGGCTGAATGCCCGCGTTTTGTAGCAAGCGCCGACGAGCGGGAGAAGCAGAGGCTAAAACAAACTGTGGGATACCCATCCAACCTTAATTAACTGGACTTAATTGACTGAAAAAGAATTAACAACGTTTGTTAATAAATGATGCACTTTGGGCCAGCGTTGCTCAGTGGTAGAAGCATTCAACGTGTAGAGCCGACCATTACTCACCACTACACTAGCGAGATTGTGGCGTTGTTGGTTGTTGGGCAGCTGAACTGCATATTCCAGGGTGTAATAGGTTTTGCCGTTGAACTCGCGGGAGTCGGCGGTAACTAGTTCAGCTTTGCGATTAGAACCTGCTGGAGCGATCGCACTTTTGGAGAGCTGATAGCCAACTTCACCTGGACTGCCTAAATCTTCTAGTGTTTTTTGGTTAGGGACGGGATTGATCACAATGCTGACATTCTCAGTCGGTTCGATCAAATCATGCAGCACCACATCTGGGCCATTGGTGACTTTGACTTCAGTCCAGCCAAGCGGATACAAAAACTGATAGCCATCAATACTATCAACATAACTGGTCATGCCGCTGGTGGCTGAAGCGGTGCAACCAGAGAGGCTGAGTCTTAAAACGATCAAGAGTGCTGCGATTTTTCTCAGCATTGCTATACCTTTCCCCGATGTACTAATCAAGTACTCAATGAAGTTAACCGAATAACCCACTGGTTCCGTGATTTTGTGCCTTCATTGTCTCATTTAGGGGGAATTTGCCAGCAGGAAGGATTGCTCAGATTGCTGATCGCTTAGCCACAGCTGCCGCAATCAGCACCACTACAGTCGCAGCCAGAGTAATCTAAGCCAGAGCCGCAATCAAAGTCAGCGCAGTTTGACTGCTCCCCTAAGCTGCAATCCATGCTGGTGCAGTCCATACTGCTGCAATCCATCACTGAGCAAGGCTCGGCGCAATCGAGGCAGGAGATTAATCCATCCACTTCAGAACAGGAGTTTTGAGAATGGGAGCCGCGATCGCCTGGTTTTTCTGCATCTCGTGACCTTCTGCTTTGAGCCTGTAGCAGGTGTCGGGTTCGCCGAGCTTGCAAAACTTGGTTCGCAACCTTGCACTCCGCAAAGCGCGATCGCATCGCTAGAATCGCCGCCCATGAGCCTTGCTCTAGAATCACCCGCTTCACATGTTGAGAGCAGGAATCACCCCCATGCAGCAGTCGATGGGCACAGGAGAAGCCTTTGTGCGGAGAGAGATGTGTCTGGTATCCAGCGATCGCGCTAGCAGCCACTTGACGAACCCAAAGATCAGGGATTGGCGTTTCCATTGCAGGGTGAATTCTAACTTAGTAGCTAAATTGGCTAATTGAGGCAGTGGTGCCCACCTATACCAGGGCTTTGAAATAGCTACGGTAGAATTCACCAGACCTTTGCTGGTTTCCAGGTACACTCGCAGATCTTTATCGCAGTTTCTGAGCGGTGCGGAGGATTTGGCCTGCCAGCACTGCGGCTCCGAAACCGTTGTCAATATTCACCACCCCAATCCCAGCGGCACAAGAGTTGAGCATGGTCAGTAAGGCCGCTAAGCCGTTAAAGCTTGCTCCATAGCCGATGCTGGTAGGCACTGCGATCACCGGGCAGTCGGTTAAGCCACCGACGACGCTGGGCAACGCACCTTCCATGCCTGCCACCACAATCAACACGTCAGCCGCCGCGATCGCCTGACGGTTACTCAATAAACGGTGAATTCCGGCGACCCCCACATCCCAAAATCGTTTGACTTGGAAACCAGACAGCTCAGCGGTAATGGCCGCTTCTTCCGCGACAGGCAAATCGGCTGTACCCGCTGACAACAAACCAATCGTGCCGGAATGGCGAGGCTCCAAGTGAGCAGGCACCAAGGCACAAATCCGCGCTAGGGCATAGTAGTGCAGGTCTGGAATATGGGCTTGTAGCTGAGCGTACACATCAGGCTCGATCCGAGTTGCCATCACCACCGGATTGCGATCGCGCATCACTTTAATAATTTCAATGATCTGCTCTGGAGTTTTGCCAGGCCCCCAAATCACCTCCGGAAAACCTGTACGCAAGGTGCGGTGGTGATCAACACGAGCAAAATCTTCCACGGGTTCAAAATCAAAATGCTTGAGTTTTTCGAGAGCCGAGTCAGGGCTTACCTCACCTTGGGCTACAGCTTGGAGAAGGAGACGGATTGCTTCAGGTTGAGTCACGGGATTCAGAATTAATTAAACTTGATTGTCTTCAATTTTAAGTTCCGGGATATTCCATAGGCCCCAACTTGGTAAACCTGTATACTTCAACCCTTGGACGCGATCGCGCACCGCTACGATCGCGATCTCATTCACCAGGTAAATTACAGGCAACTGCTCTTGCACAATCCGCTGAAAATCGCCATAAATCGCTTTACGTTTGGTTTCATCTAGCTCTCTGGCTCCAGCGGTATACAGGCGATCGATCTCTAACTCCCAATCTTTAGGTTGCCAACCTTGAATGGGCGGCTGTCCTGGCTGTTGCTTCAAATTCAAAGCGTGCGATCCCCCACTACTCATCCAAAGATTGGCGGCACCGTGGGGTTCAATCCCACCTGTAAAGCCAATCATGTGGGCTTCCCAATCCCGCGAACTAGAAACTTTGTCGAGCAAGGTATTAAAGCTAATCGGGGTGAAATCGACTTGAATCCCAATGGCACCGAGGTCTTGCTTGATCTGCGCTCCCATCGCTACGCGCTGTCGATTTTCGGCATTTGTGAGTAATGTAAAGCGGACTAGATGGTTTTCAGCATCGAGTAGTTGGCCTTGAGCATTGTACTTAAAACCTGCGCTTTCCAAGAGTTGTCGCGCTTTTTGCCGATTGTAGTCGTAGGTTTTGAGTCCTTCTTGGGGTGAGAGGTAGTAAGGGCTTTGGACGGAAATGGGCGAATCCTGTAACTCGCTGATGCCCCGAAACAAGTTGTTGTTCATGCGGGGGCGATCGATGGCATGGGCGATCGCTTGTCGAAACGCCAAGGTGTTAAACCAGCGCGACTTAATCGGGTCCACAAAGGGGCGATTATTTTTATCTTTAGCTTCCGTCAAGTTAAAAGTGAGATAGGTAGTGCCAGACCAAGGCCCACCATTGTAAAGCTTGAATTTGCCCCGTTTTTCTTCCCGTTTTAACAGCGAAAAGTACTCTGGCCGCAGAGGACGCACATCACCCATCACATCCAAGTCACCAGAGCGGAATCGGAGCAGTTGAGTATCAGTATTCTCAATAAATTGCCAAACAATCCGCTCGACATAAGGTAGGGGTTGACCTTGGGAATCGCGCCGCCAGTAGTAGGGGTTGCGGCGAAACACAATCCGTTGTCCCGAAACGTAACTCTCTACTTGATAGGGGCCATTCACCACCAGTTGCTTTGGATTTGTAGCGGTACTCCAAGTAGAGATGAACTGAGGGTTGCCATCTGAACCAAGCGTCTGCACCGATCGCTCTAAAGTGTGTTTAGGCAAAATCGGCGCGCCCTCATGGCCCGCCAGCGATCGCAACAACGGCGCAAACGGTTCGGGCAAAATAAATTCCACTCGGCGATCGTCTAGTTGGCGCACCTGCGGGAAAGCTCGGCTAGCGCCAATCCGCAAGGTATCGGCGTAATCAGTAGGAATTTTTGGGTTGAAGATCACCTGCTCAAAGGTAAAGACCACATCGGCAGCAGTCAGAGGTTGCCCATCCGACCATTGCAGATTCGGCCTGAGGTTGAAAACAATCCGCTGTTTATCTGTTGAAATACTCCAAGATTCTGCTAGAGCAGGTTCTACTTCACCCGTGACCCCGTTTTCGCGTAACAGGTGCTCCTCGGTAAAGAGAAACACGTTAGGAAATTCCTGGTTAAAGGCAGGATTAAACGTTTTGGGATCACTCAGCGCCGTCAGGACTAATTGCGACACTTGAGCTGCGGCAGTGCGAAACTCCGTCGGGCGACATCCCGTTAACCCGAAGATCGTCGCGATCGCCAAACTCAGTACCAGCAGAACAGAGAACCAACGACGGAGTCTCACCCCAAAAGAAATAGCGGTCATGGTGACGGAGTTGCAAAGCTTTTCGCATCATAAACCGCTGAGTTGCTGCTGTCCGCATCACTGCTATTTCTAGGCAAATTACTCAGCCAATTTAAGTTCGTAAATGTTCCAGAGGGAGCCGCCTAAAGCCGTGAACTCCACCCCTTCGATGCGATCGCGCACCGCTGACAAAGAGAGCGGATTGACCAGATAAATCACAGGCAACTGCTCTTGCGTAATCTGCTGCGTCCTAGCATAGATAGCTTTACGCTTGGTTTCGTCCAGCTCTTGGGCTCCCTGAATATAGAGGCGATCGATCTCTTTTTCCCACTCGGTTGCTTCCCAACCTTGAATCGGAGGCTGCCCCGGCGTTGGGCCTTGATTAAAGCTGTGTAATCCGCCTTTGCTGGACCACACATTGGCCCCATCGTTGGGTTCGACCCCTCCAGTTAAGCCCAGAAGATAGGCATCCCAATCTCTAGTCGTGGAGAGTTTCTCAACCAGGATGTTGAAGTTAATTGGATTGAAATCCACTTGAATACCAATTTTCTGGAGGTCTTGCTTCACTTGCGCCCCCATCGCCTCCCGGATTTTGTTGCCAGAATTGGTAATTAAGGTAAAACGTACCAGATTGCCGTCCGCATCTTGCAACTGGCCTTGGGCATTGTATTTGAACCCAGCCCCTAGCAATAACTGCTTGGCTTTATCGGGGTTATAGTCATAAACCTTCAAACCCTCCTCCGCTGAGAGATAGTAGGGGCTTTGCAAGGAAATGGGCGAGTTTTGCGGCTGACCAATGCCCCGAAACGTATTATTAATCATGGTTTGGCGATCGAGCGCATAAGCAACCGCCTGCCGAAACGCCAGCGTATTGAACCACTTGGACTTAATCGGGTCCACCAGGGGCCGACCATCGGGCCGACGCGCTTTGTTTAGATTAAATGAAATAAAGTTGGTGCCAGCTGCGGGACCACCGTTATAGATCGTGAATTTGCCGCGTTTTTCTTCCCCCTTCAGTAGCGAGAAATTTTCCGGCGAAACTCCTAAAGTGTCTAAACCACCAGAGCGAAATTGCAATAACGATGTATCAGTAGACTCAACAATTTGCCAGATAAAGCGTTCAATATAGGGCAGAGCCTTGCCTTGAGCGTCCTTGCGCCAGTAGTAAGGATTACGCTGAAGAATCACTCGCTGACTGGGAACATAGCCTGACAGCATATAAGGCCCATTAGCAATAATCTTGCTGGGATCTGTATCAACGCCCCAAATCGATAAAAACTTGGGGTTGCCATCCGAACCCAAGGTCTTTACCGAGTCAATCAGAGCGTGACGAGGTAAAATCGCTAACCCAGTAATCCGCAAGAAAGGAGCAAAAGGTTCCGGGACCGTAAATTTAATCCGGCGATCGTCAACCTTGGTGACAGTGGGTAAGGCTCCACTTTCGCCAATCCGCAAAACGTCCCTCACATCGGTAGGGATTTTCTCGTTGAAGTAGAGGTCGTTGTAAGTAAATATGATGTCGTCTGCTGTCAGCGGGGCTCCATCCGACCACTTCAACCCGTTGCGTAGCGTAAAAATAATTTGCCGCTTATCGTCAGAAATCTCCCAAGATTCTGCTAGGGCTGGCTCAACTTCACCATTGCCATTTTCGGTGATCAACCCTTCGTAAATGTAGGTAAAAACGTTGGGCGACTCTTGGCTGAGCGGATAGTTGAAGGTTTTGGGGTCACTGAGGGCACTGACTACGATCTGAGGCACTTGAGCGGCTTCAGTCTTTAAGTCAGTGGGATTGCAAGCACCCAGGGCGATCGCCACAGTCGCGACCAAAGCAACTAAACCCAAACGACGCAGCGGTAGAGTCAAAAAAGCAGCAGAGAACATGTTGCACGAACATCAAGCTTCTTTGCCATCATAGATCTCAATTTCTCGGAAGTAGGCAGGTGAAGCGAAAAGTCAGTTTTCTCGGCAGCAGTCCAAGTGATGCTGTGAGTGCTTTAGCGCCAATAGGGACGACCGCGCCAAAATATTCCCACCAGGAAACCCATAAACTGAGTTTGACCAGGACTCACCAAGATTATTGGCAATGGCATTAGAGATCGGATGACTGCCCCCAAAATCAAGCACAGCACCAGTGCCCACAATACACCAGCATTGATCGATACCTGAGGCCACTTAGTCTCTAGTAGGAAAACTGCTAACACTCCAATACCAAATCCAGCGGCCAGAAGTGTCAACACCACCCAGGGTGCGCCAAACAAGGGATTTAACACGGCTCGAACGACACTAACTTGGGTGTAGCCCAGCCCTAATATCACTTCTATCACTGCCACAATCACGAAGGTCGCAAGGGTCAGTAAGGCTAGCGATCGCCAAGGTAAAAATTTTAAGCGGCGCAACGGATCAAACATGTTTAAAGGGGTGGCTCGGTTGCCTCGATTCTACCTGCCAGATTGCTTGCTGCAATAACTCGCTAGATTGCTTGCTGCAATAGTGCGACTGCGTAAGCGGAAATCCCTTCTTCCTGACCTTCGGGGCCTAGCTTCTCGTTAGTTGTGGCTTTGATACCCACTTGGTTGGGGTTGAGTTCTAGAACGGTGGCAAGGCGATCGCGCATGGCTGAGATGTGGGGCTTGAGTTTGGGCCGCTCCGCCACAATCACAGAGTCAATGTTGCCAATTTGCCAACCTTCGTTTCGGATTAATTGGTGTACTTGCTCTAGTAGCTTGAGGCTGTCAGCCCCTGCCCACTTTGGATCAGATGGGGGAAAGTAGAGGCCAATGTCACCCAGACTCAGTGCCCCCAGCATGGCATCCATAATGGCGTGGGTCAGCACATCTGCATCACTATGACCCAATAAGCCAAGTTCGTGGGGAATGTTCACACCACCCAAAATCAGGGAGCGTCCTTCTACCAAGCGGTGAATGTCGTAACCGTTGCCAATGCGAATATTCATGACTTGTGCGATCGCTGCATTAAGCAATCTGCATCATCTCGGTGTCCTCAGTCAACCTCAGTCAACAGCTATTGGCAACAACTATCGGCTTCAGAGTGGCAGGTGAGTCACATCTCTCTAGATAGTTTCGCAACCAAATTCAGCCAATGCAGTATTGTTGTGTTGTAAAAGTAGCGGCGCGATCGCGGGCTAATCGGTTACTACAGCAGATTTGAATATGAATCCTCTGAGAAGTAGGGTACATCGCTTGATTGATCAATTGTCCGATGAGGAGGTAGAGAGTCTATGTCCAGTTCTAGAAGCACTTTATTACGACTTTTATATGATTCGGGCGATCCAAGAGTCAAAGCAGACCCTACAGCCAGGTGACACGCTAACTCTAGAAGAAGCGTTGCGATCGCTGCCCTTGTTATAAAGAACGTTGTAATTCATTTAGCGCTGCGGCAATGCCAAAATACGTGAATTACCGCTAGAAATATAGATTGCGAAAGCCTTTGAAGCTGGAAATTCGTTACGAGAGGTCTTTTCTCTTAGACTTAAAAGATTTAGAGCCAGCTGTGTATCAGCGGGTTTGCCGATTTGTCTTTGTGGAGTTTTTACAGCTCACACAATTGCAAGACTTGCCAGAACTCCGCCAAATGGGGTCTAGGGCAATTTTTTATCGGTTTACCCTCGATCAGCACCTTGTTGGCATCGAAGTTACAGGTCAAATTATCAAATTTTTGCGTATCCTTCCGAAGCCGAATGTTTAGAGTTCTCATACAGACTCTAACTCCATCGGTAAACTGATGAATGGTAAAGATAATAGGTGGAAATACTGTTTATGGATGCCGCTGCACTTTGGCAACGTTACCAAGACTGGCTTTACTACCACGAGGGCTTGGGATTTTATCTCGATATCAGCCGTATGCGGTTTGATGATGCCTTTGTCGCAGCACTACAGCCTAAATTTGAGCGAGCCTTTCGGGACATGGCAGATCTAGAGCAAGGAGCGATCGCCAACCCGGACGAAAATCGGATGGTCGGCCACTATTGGCTTCGCGATCCCGACTTAGCCCCCACCCCAGAACTCAAACAAGACATTATTGAAACGCTAGAGCAGATTGAAGCATTTACTCAAAAAATCCATACTGGGGCAATTCGTCCTCCCCAGGTTGAAAAATTCACCGATGTCCTTTCCATCGGTATCGGGGGTTCAGCTTTAGGGCCACAATTTGTTGCCGCAGCCCTAGCACCAGATTTTCCGCCCCTTAATCTTCATTTCATTGACAACACTGATCCCGCAGGCATCGATCGCGTCCTGACTCAACTCAAAGACCGTCTCTCTAGCACCCTGGTGATCACGATTTCTAAGTCTGGCGGTACCCCCGAAACGCGCAACGGCATGCTGGAAGTGCAAAAAGCCTACAGCGATCAGGGGCTGAATTTTTCTCAGTATGCGATCGCTATCACAGGCCGAGATAGCGGCTTAGACAAGCTGGCTAAATCCGAAGAGTGGTTAGCTACATTCCCGATGCATGACTGGGTGGGAGGACGCACTTCCGAGCTTTCCGCTGTAGGCTTGTTGCCCGCTGCCCTACAAGGAATTGACATCCGAACCATGCTAGAGGGTGCCAAGGAAATGGATGCTGCGACCCGGATTCCCAATCTCAAAAGCAATCCAGCCGCTCTCCTAGCCTTGGCGTGGTACTACGCCGGGAATGGTCGGGGCGAAAAAGACATGGTGGTGCTGCCCTACAAAGATAGCTTGCTGCTGTTCAGCCGCTACCTCCAGCAGTTAGTCATGGAGTCTCTGGGTAAAGAGAAAGATCTCAACGGCCAAGTGGTACATCAAGGCATCGCCGTTTATGGCAACAAAGGCTCTACCGATCAGCACGCCTATGTGCAACAGTTGCGAGAAGGCGTCGCCAATTTCTTTATCACCTTGATTGAAGTACTGCGCGATCGCCAAGGCCCATCCTTAGAAGTCGAACCCGGAGTCACCTCAGGCGACTACCTTTCCGGTTTGCTGCAAGGCACTCGGCGCGCTCTTTACGAAAACCAGCGTGACTCGATCACCGTCACTATTCCGCAAGTTGATCCCTACAACGTCGGAGCCTTAATTGCTCTGTACGAAAGAGCTGTAGGCTTGTACGGCTTCCTAGTCAACGTCAACGCCTACCATCAACCCGGCGTAGAGGCAGGTAAAAAAGCAGCCGCCTCCGTCCTCGACCTGCAAAAACAAGTGGTCAAAGCTTTACAGGAATCCGGGCAACCCCTCTCCTTAGCAGCGATCGCGGAGAAAGCAGGTTCCCCCGACCAAATTGAGTCGATCTATAAAATCGTCCGTCATCTAGCCGCTAACCAGCGTACCCTCACCATCCACGGCAACCCCGCTCAACCTAATCAACTCACTGTTTCCGCCCTATAACCCCTTAACTGAACCCATCCCCCTTTTTTCCAATCAGGCGCGTAAAGAGTCAAACACTCAATACCCTTCTGGAGGGGGTCTGGGGGACGCAGCCGTCCCTCAGCGGGGGTTTGGGGGCAAGCGCCCCCAAGGCTTTGGTTCTAGCACAAAAAAGCCCACTAGCTTCAATAGCGGGCTTTTTCACTAAATCGATGGATAAATCTTCAAGAGCACATCAGCAGCAGTCAAGTTTAGCAACGCTGAGGCTACTTACTTCTGACTGCCGACAACTTGCTGCTTGAGCGCATCAATTTCTTGAGATAGCTCTTGGCGATTCTCAGACTTTAATAAATATCTGTACACAAACCAAGCTGAATAACCAATCCCCACAAGTTCAAAAGTGGGGGCGAGGAGAGGAATGTCATTGACAGCGTCTAGAATCGCTAGTGTCAGCTTGACAGTAACGATGCCGCCAAACAAAAGACCCAAGTTAATCAGAAGGCGCTGATTCTGACTAAAGAAATCAGATAACAGATCGGGTAGCTGTCCTAGATAGTAAGAAACGCGCTCTCCGATTTGTGACCATTGATCAGAAGACTGAGAGGTTTGAGGCGACACCACGATTGGAGCAGGTTCAGCAGAAGTTACATCAATGTCTGCTCTATCCTCAACGTCAGCTAACTCAGGGGTGCTGGACTCAATATAATCAGATGTTTTTAGTTCGGGATTCATACGAATATCTCTAGAAGGACGACCTGGGTGATTACTAGCTTGGAGAAGCTCCAACTAACGGTAGACATTAGCAGAGCTAGAGAACTGTTTTTGCTAGTTTTCAAACATATCTGACACTAAAGCAGAGCTTCACAAATTGCAAGATAGCTAACAACAACAACTTCAAAATTTGTGAAGTAAAGTTTCAGTTAAACCAGCCTGTTACAGCATCCCCTAAGCCTAAAATCAGAACCTTAACCCTGAATCTGTCTTAGGTTGGGTTGTTGGGTAGCATCAGCGTAATAATATCGGAGGCTGCGAGTAAGTTGGCTAACAAAACATACTCCACCGCGATCGCCTCATAAGCAGGATTGGGAACGCGATCGTATGCCAATAAACGACAGCTGCTATATCCACATGATTAAATTCTGTACTACGCAGCGCAACCAAGCGAATTCCCTACTGCAATAAAGCAGCTAGCGCTTCAGCATCTAGAGAATCGTTGATAAAGACGCAAACTGCAGAAAAACCAGCCGCTAGCACCGTAGTCTGGCTAGTTAAGTGAGATTCAAAGAAATGCAGCTCATGACCGTGTTGGGTGTTGGCAGCTGCTAGAAACGTTTGGTCATAGGGTTTGCTACTGAAGACCGCAACCTTCATTCATCAAAACCAGACGTAAAGATGAATTTAAAAAGAAAAGTTCTCTTCATCATCAATTCTGACATCCCAATTAGCAGACAGCACCTCAGCTACGACTGCTTCTAGAGCGGCTGCATTCAAGTTTCGGGTAGTTTGATCTTGCAGAGGATTGGAGACAGGAATCAGCCGGAGTTGTCTTGCATCTTGAATTAGATCAAAACAAGGTTGTAGCTCAACTGATTTTTTTAGCTTTAAGTAGTCAAAGCTATAAACGTTTAAATACAGCGCGTGGTTGGCAACGAGGGTTGACTGTTGCGGATCGGCAAAGACTTCTAGTACGCATCCTTCCCCTTCACTGAGAAGATTGCCGTCTTGGGTGTAGACATAGCGAACTCGGCCCAAGTCAGCTAGCAGCCGCTGCATATCTTGTTTACTCACAATGATGCCAGTATCAACAATGCAGGGGGCTGGCAACCTCATATCTCTAGACAGGGGATCATGACTCATGGGAAACAGCCTCAAATGGGCCTTATAGCGGGATGCAGGGATTAGAATTGACGCTAGAACTCGGCTAAGAATTTAGTAACCAAGGACTTGGTGACCAAAGCTAGAAGCAGCTCTAAAGATACGCTAACGGGACGACTTCAGGACAGCTAGCCCCTGAGAGGGTGCCTGCTGGATCAGGAAAAGGTTGGGTACGAAACAATCTTAGCTCAAGATTTTCGGTTCGCTACTAACAAAATTTGAGAGAATCTGCTGATTTTACCCGATTTAGCAACACCCTCTTGGGTGGTTGGTCACCATAGTTCACTTGAATAAATTTATTGAGTGTTTCCAACCTAAGATGGGTCCAAGCTAAGGACTCGGTTTCTGATCCAACCGCATAGAAGGGGTCTTAAAGTAAGGAACCTAAAGCCACCATAAAGTCTATTCTTCTCCTTAATTTTGCTGGTTTCAGGGAAGTATGAGTTCGGTCAAAAGGCTGAAAACTACCCTCTAATCACCGAGACTGGTCAGCGGGGCGAATCAACGCCGGGGTAGTGGCGCTAATAAAATGGAGTATTTGTGGGAGTTAGTTCTAGAGTAGCGGCGGCGATCGCCTTCTATACCTGTCTGCCCATCCCCCCAAATTGGGCCTTAGAGTTTCAAGGAGTAGCTCGTCTCGCGCCTTGCATAGGGTTGCTCATCGGGGGGTTGTTAGGCTTGCTGGATGCGGGCTTACAAGCGATCGCGATGCCTATTTTGACTCGCAGTGCCTTGATCGTAGCGACTTGGATAGCTGTGACAGGTGGCTTGCACTTAGATGGAGCGATGGACACTGCAGACGGTCTGGCGGTTTTAGACCCAGAACGCCGCTTGGAGGTAATGACGGATAGCCGCTCCGGTGCTTTTGGAGTGATGGTGGCGATCGCTCTCGTCTTGCTCAAAACCACAGCTCTGAATGACTTGGAGGGAGATCGATGGCTGGCTTTGATGGCGGCGGCAGGCTGGGGCCGCTGGGGACAACTCGTGGCGATCGCGCGTTATCCGTACCTCAAACCCACAGGGAAAGGGGCATTTCATAAGGAAGCCATTCGTTCGCTCTGGGAGGCAGTGCCTAGCTTGTTTTTGTTGTTGGGTCTGAGTGGGCTGCAAGTGGCGCTCGATCCAGCTCAATGGCCTGTTGCCTTAGGGATGGCTGTGGGAGGCGTGGCGATCGCTTGGCTAATGGGCGCATGGTTTAACCACAAGCTCGGCGGTCATACGGGTGATACCTACGGAGCCGTAGTGGAGTGGACAGAAGCTTTTTTTTTGGGTCTTCTGACAGTGCTGTAATGCCTTCAACAGGCTTTTTTAGAGGACAAAAACTTTAATGACTCCTGCCAAAACTGTCATCACGTCCACAGGAGCGATCGCTCCCAAATCAATCTTTTGATTCAACTGAGGAACTGCATGAACCTGTAAATATTCCCAATCCAGCTCAATCTCTTGGAGGTCATTGGAGTTAGCAATCTCCATTCTGTTCTCGCGAAGCAGGATGCGATATTTATAGGGCCAAATCGGTAAACCAACTTTATGCTCCTGCATCAAGAAGTACATGTCTTGCTTGATGTTTTGCCACCACATGAGGCCACCCAAAGTGGTAATTGGTTTTCGGAAGGTCACGCCAATGCTCCTTGAGCCAAGAATAAGAGCTTGCTAATTCCAATCAGCTTGTTATTTGGTTTCCATCCAGTTTTTACCTGCGTTTATTTCCACTAAGAGCGGTACGCTGAGTTGAACAGCGGTTTCCATCGTGGATTTAATTTGGGGTTTTAGTGACTCCCATTCTTCTAAGGGCAGTTCAAAAATTAGTTCATCGTGAACTTGTAGCAGCAAATTAGCTTGGTGAGAGCGCAAAATCTCGTGCAGTTTTGCCATCGCAATCTTGATGATGTCAGCACTAGAGCCTTGGATCGGGGCGTTGGCCGCAGCTCGCAGGAAACCTGCATCGTATTGACCAGGCCGCAAGCTATCGAGATCAATTTCTTCGGGCTTACGACCGCGTAGCTTTAGCAAACTGTCATTCGTAAAGTTGAAATAGCGCCGACGACCAAAAATGGTTTCAACATAGCCTCGCGCGATCGCCTGTTGTTGCATGGTCTGCAAGTAGGCAAAAACTTTCGGGTAGCGTTGGTTAAAGCGATCGATAAAGAGCTTGGCTTCTGAAGCTTTCACGCCTGACTCACGAGCAAACCGCTGCGCCCCCATGCCATAAATCACGCCAAAATTGATGATCTTACCCAAGCGGCGTTCTTCAGAGGTAATGGTGTCTTTTTCCAGCAGTAACCGAGCGGTGAGGGTATGGACATCCTCATTGTTGCGGTAGGTTTCAACTAAAACAGGTTCTTGACTAAGATGGGCCAAAATCCGTAACTCGATTTGGGAGTAATCAGCCGCTGCTAAAAGCCACCCCTCCTCTGGAATAAAGGCTTTGCGAATTTGCCGACTAAAGGCAGTCCGAATCGGAATGTTTTGTAGGTTGGGGTTGGAGGAGGAGAGCCGTCCTGTGGTGGTGCCTGTTTGGTTGAAGTTGGTATGGACTCGATGCGTATCGGGCCGCACTAGATTGGGCAGCGCATCGACATAGGTAGACTTGAGCTTGGACAGAGTCCGAGACTCCAACATGGCATCGACGACAGGGTGATCACCTTGCAGCTTTTCTAATGTGGCGGCATCCGTGGAGTAGCCTGTTTTAGTTTTGCGGGATTTTTTGCGATCGAGCTTGAGTTTGTCGAATAACAGCTCACTCAGTTGCTTGGGTGAGCCAAGATTGAATTTCTCACCCGCTGCTTCGTAGGCTCTGGCCTCGATCAAAGCTAGCTCTTTTTCTAGCGATCGCGAAAACTCCCGCAGATATTCCTGATCGATGCGGACCCCACAATATTCCATCTCCGCTAACACAGGTTCTAGCGGCTGTTCTATCTCCAGCAGCAAGCGGTGTAGCTCTGGAACCTCTACTAGCTCAGCTCTCAGCTTAGCGACTAAGTGGAAGGTGGTGTAGACATCCATGCCGCAGTAGTTAGCGACTAAAGGAATATCAATATCCGCGATCGTTTGGCCTTTGGGAACCAGTTCGGTATAACTTTGCGGCGTGATCCCTAGATAACGGCGGCTTAAGTCGGTGAGGTTGTGGCTATTGTCTGGATCAAGCACATAACTGGCTAGCATCGAATCAAACACTACCCCTGCTAGCTCAATGCCTTGGCAGCGGAACACCAGGCGATCGAATTTGGCATTTTGCAGGGCTTTCGGGTATGCAGTGCTTTCCAAGATGGGCCGTAGCGCTTCTAGGACCGTGGCTTTGTCCAAGTTAGAGCCAGTTTTGTGTCCCACGGGCAGATAGGCCATGTCACTTTCGCCCGCTCCCCAGCAGCAGCCAATGCCAACTAGCTCAGCATCTCGTGGCTCTAGGTCACTGGTTTCGGTATCCCAAGCAACGGGGGTCGCTGGATCGCTCAAGGCTTGTAACCGCTGCACCAGTTCGGCTAGCTGCTCTGGCGATTGAATGATTTGGGGCTGAATCAGGGCAGGGCCATGCTTCTGTTGCTGGGCAGCATCAGTTTCTTCGGCACTGAAAAAAGCTAAGTCCTCGCTTTCAAAGTCTGACAGAAACGGTTGAGTCGTGGCAGTGCCTTCCTGAGCAGCTGATGCGGCTGCGACTCCGTCAGTTTCTGAGAAATCGGGGGTAGCATCATTGTCAGACTCCGCACCCCCAAAGAGTTTTTGCAGTTGTAAGGTTTTCTTGAGCAGAGACTGAAACTCTAGTTTTTCGAGCAATGGCACCACAGCTTCGCGATCGAAGCCCTTGAGCTGGCAGTCTTCTAAGCTGATGTCTAAGGGTACATCCAGATGAATCTGGGCCATCCATTGCGAGTGACGCGCCTCTTCTCGCCCCACTTCCAGCTTTTGCTTCACGGCTCCTTTGATCTCATCTAAGGAGGCATAGATCTGTTCTAAAGAGCCATAGGTGCTGAGCAATTGCACTGCTGTTTTCGCGCCAATGCCCTTCACCCCTGGAATGTTATCGGAGGAGTCACCACAGAGGGCTTTGTAATCAACAACTTGGCTAGGCAAGATGCCCAATTTGGCTTTTACTTGTTCAGCGCCAAATTCATTCGGGTGCCCGGTGTTGCCGCGAGCAAAAGGGTTGCCCAAATGCAGCACTCTAATATTTTGGTTGAGGTCAATTAGTTGAAATAAGTCTTGATCACCACTCAAAATCTTGACAGGATACCCGGTTGTACTGGCTCGTCGGGCCAAAGTCCCAATCACATCGTCGGCTTCATAACCAGGAGCTGTGACCACGGGCAAGTTGAGGGCTTGGAGCAGTTCTTTCAGGTTTTGCAGATCTGGCTTGAAATCTTCTGGTGTTTCGGGACGGCCTGCCTTGTAGGTTTCGTCGGCTTCGTGGCGAAACGTGGGCGCACTCAAGTCAAAGGCGATCGCCATGTAGTCTGGCTGCTCAGATTCCATCACTTCTAGCAGGGCTTTGAGAAAACCGTAACTCACGCTGGTGGGAATGCCAGTGGAAGTGCGTAACCCCCCATCTCGCCCTTTAGCAAAGGCGAAATACGAGCGAAAGGCTAAAGAATGACCATCAACCAGAATCACCTTGGGATGCTTTTCTGGCAGGGAATTTTGAGTAGACACAGCAGCAGAAGTAGATTGAGCCATAGATCCCATTCTAGCGAGTTCCGCTCCTTACCTAGTCTTTACCTGGGTTTGTCGTGGGTGTGGTTGGTTCCGAGCGAGTCGTGGGAATTTTCTGCGGAGGCTTGATCCGTGTCTATATGAATAATGGTTTGTACGGGGCCGTAGCGTTCCCGGATCGCGCCCTCCACTCGTTCGGCAATGACGCGGGCGGCTCCCGTAAATTCGGGGTGCAACACTAAGTACATTTCGACAAATACCTGCCGACCGACAATCCCACGCGACTCAATCCGGTAGCAGTGGGTTACCCCTTCAACTTGCCGTGCCAGTTGCGCCAAAATTTCTGGGGCGATCGCCACTTGCCGCACTAAGAGGGGTAGCTGCCAGTTCAGCACTCGCCAACAACTCCGGATGGCAGCAAAGATCATTGCGATCGCTAGTAACGGATCGAGCCAAACGTAGCCGCGCCAGACTCCTACGAGCCCAATCAAAACGACAACGCTCAGCCAAGCATCTTGCAAAATATGGTTAGCATTGAGTCGTAGAGCCACACTTTCGAGGACTCTCGCTTCATAGCGCTCGAAAAACGCTAAACAAATACCAATGGCGATCGCAACCCCTAAGAGTTGGATCAGCGGCAGATTCATGCTGACAGAAAAGGGCAAAGCACCGTTGCGAGTCGAAGCTTCTAATTGCTGCAAGGCTGCACCAAGCAAGCTGAGGCTCGAAAAACCTAGCAGAGCTACAAGTAAGAGGGCACCAACGGATTCTAAGCGACCATGCCCCCACACTTCTCGTCCCGTGGTGCGATAGGGCGAAGTGACCGCTAAGATGCTGAGAAGCGTACTAAACCCATCGATTAAGGTGTGTACCGATTCCGCTAACAGACTGAGAGATTTAGCTGCCCAGCCAGCCCAAACCTTCACTGCAAAAATTAGCAGTGTTAACCAAAGAGTAGCCAATAAAACTTGATGGATCGCCCGACGGCGACTGTATGCCTCAGCCATAGCCCAAAGGCTATCACAATTTATTCCTGCATCAGTAAGGGATCTGAGCCGTTGTGTAGGTTTTGTCGATGGCTCGCTCAGCCTATCCATCCAAATTGGTGTGAGACAAATCCGATCGCTCCTCCTGCCAGCACTAACCAGGCTGTATTGATTTTGAATTGAAACACCGCGATCGCACTCAAAATTGCCACGAGCACGGTTAACCAATCCATCAGTGCGGCTCGTCCTAAGGTGTAGGTGACTCCTGCCATTAATCCCAGAGAAGCCACATTCACACCATCTAGAAAACCACTGGCCCAGAGGGATTGCCGCAACTTAGGCACCCAAGGATTAATAACCCACACCAGCACGAAAGCGGGTAAGAAAATGCCGATGGTTCCAGCAATGGCCCCAGAATTTCCTGCCAGCAGATAGCCAATGAAGGTGGCCGTAGTAAAGACTGGACCCGGTGTAATTTGACCAATGGCAACGGCATCTAAAAGCTGCTGCGATGTCAGCCACTGGTGGCGATCGACTAAATCCCGTTGGAGAAAGGCTAGTAATACATAACCACTGCCGTAGAGAACACAGCCAATTTTGAGAAAGAAGAGAAAGATACTGACCCCGCTAACAGATGTGATGGCTGCTGTAGTGGTACCACCTTGGGCCAAAATTCCCGAAAAAGGTAACAAGAATGCTCCGACTGAGTTACCTCTGGTTTGCCAGTTCTTGGCTAGCATCACCACGACCCCCAACGAAATCAGCACCAAAATTTCGTTAAAACCAGCCACGTAGGCGGCGATCGCACCAACACCTGCGACGATCGTAGGCCCATCTTTGGCTGCCTTCTGGCCCAGATTCAATATCGCCTGAACCACAATGGCAATGATCACAGGCTTAATGCCATAGAGCAGCCATGCCACCTGAGGAACCGTTTGATAGCGAGCATAAATAGCAGCTAAGGCCCAAACGATCAGCATCGCAGGCAGAATAAAGCAACCTCCCGCAACCAACAAGCCGCGCCAGCCTGCTCGCTCGTAGCCGATGTGAATGGCTAACTCGGTCGAATTGGGGCCTGGAATCAAGTTTGTTACCCCCAACAAATCGAGCAATTTCTCTCGGCTCATCCATTAACGGCGGCTCACGACCTCTTGATCCATCATGGCGATGTGAGCCGCAGGCCCCCCAAAAGCGATCGCCCCCAACCGTAAAAATACCAGTGCGAGTTCCGTTAATCGTTGTTGCTGTTGTTTGTGGGTCAGAGCGCGATCGCATTCTGCTGCCTGCTCTCCCTGAAGTTCCTCAGGTTCCTGCGCCACTGCGACTCTCCTGCTGTAATGATAGTTTGAAAGGATTGTGCCAGACTGAGTCCTGCATTTGCGCCTATCTAAGCCTGGATAGTGCTCTCTTGATACCACCTAGAGCAAGGTTGGCTGAGCCTGATACGCTGGGGATAAAAATTGGCACAGCAGCCCAACTCTTACCAGCTAGCACCTGAGGAGGTCACGATGAAGGAATCTACCGCTGCTCAACCCACTGCGGCAAAGTCTACAGAGGTTACGCCCAAAGACATCCGGTTATTGGTTTTGGATATTGATGGCACGATCGCCGGAACCTCAAATCAAGTTCGTGAACCTGTTAAGCAAGCTATTCGAGCCGCTCAAGCCAAAGGTGTGAAGGTGGCGATCGCCACAGGTCGAATGCTTTGTTCGGCGGTACGCTTTCATCAAGCTGTTGGCTCCGACTTGCCTCTACTGGCCTATCAAGGAGCCTTGATTAAAGATGTCGTGACTCAACAAGTTCATCGCCATTGGCCTGTGTCGAAGGAAACTGCTCATCGCCTGTTAGATTATTTCGAACAGCCAGAACTGCGATCGCTGCTATCGGTGCATTTCTATATCAATGACCAGCTCTACGTTCGGGAACTGACGCCAGAGACCAAGATTTATGCGGAGCGATCGGAAGTGGAGCCGATTGTGGTGGGGGACTTACGCCGAGCCTTGAGCGATGAACCGACTAAGGTATTGGCTCTGAGCGATGACACAGACGTAATTGAGCGATTATTTGGTGGTCTGCGCCAGCATTACACTCCCGCAGAACTCTACTTGACCAAATCTGTCGCCACCTTCTTTGAAGCCACCAATCCTTTAGTGAATAAAGGAGTCGCTGTAAGGCACCTAGCCGAAGAAATCCTGGGCCTCCAAGCCGAGAATGTCATGACTGTGGGCGACAACTTTAATGATGTAGAAATGCTGGAATACGCTGGAATTGGTGTGGCGATGGGAGATGCACCCAATGACGTAAAAGCGATCGCTGATTGGGTTGCTCCCAGCGTAGAGTTGGATGGAGCCGCCGCTGCGATTGAAGAGTTTGTACTGTAATTCGGGTTTATAAAAGCTGGTTTGGGTGATTTTGGTTTAAAAGTCAGAAAGGGCACCGACGACTGGCCGTGTTTCGTCTCGGTGCCCTGACTGGTTCGCTCCTCACACAAGAATTAATATAACTGACTGACACAGCTTTGTCACCCCTTCTTCAAATAAATTTCATAAGATACAACGTTAGATAGCTCCAATATGGGAGTTCTGTGATAAGGGATTTGAAGCTAGAGCGATTTCACGTCAGGGGTTCTAGCCAAACTTCTTCCTCCCAGCAGCGATTAATTTCTATAACTCGGTAGGTGCCATGAGACCTAAAAAATCACGGAGTATTCCCTGTAGCATCAGTTGAGTGGCCAACACTAAACCAAGTCGCGCTTGCACCAAAGCTGGATCTCGTTGCTGGACCTCTCCCCAAAGCCGACAAGCGGCATAGAAATCGAGGAAGGCTTGGGCCAAAGCTGAGACTAATCTCTCCACCTTGGCTTGCCACCCTAAAGGCGGTGACTGAGCGATCGCTGCACTTGTGATCAGATCTAACAATTGATCCGCTGTGTCTATCAAGGCAAAAACTAAACTTTGTTCGGAAGCGTGAGTTAAGCGCAACTCACCTGCGGCACTCAGCCAAGGAATCGGTTGCGGAGCGATCGCACTCGGTAGATTCTGGTCCGTGTTGGTCAAATCTCCAGTCATGCCATGTCTACCCGCTAAGCGTAGCAAAGCAGCACAGCGAGCGTGCGCATACTGAACTGTAAATAGGTCAAAAACCTGACCCCTAGAGAAATCTGATGAGTTCGGCAATGCGTGCTCTGGCGTGAATCCTAGCGGGAAGCCTTGAGAAACTAAATCGTACTCCTGTTCTAGTAGAGGCACGTAGGCTTGGGTTAAGCACTGCAACCAAGCCGCTAAACCAGAGGTGGCGAGTTCAAAAGATAGCCAACCCGGTGGATCTACTTTTACCGTAAAATTTCGGAGAATCACTTCCTTGATTCCCAGCCCTGAGCAATCTGATCCCTCCTGAGCGATCGCCCCTTGAGAAAACCCCTCAGCGATTGCACCTGCAAGTTTTAGCCCTGGCTGACGGCAAGGCTTAGCGAGTTGCAAAGCGATCGCAGACCTATACAAAACTGGCAGCGTCCCTTTTACTCGTTGCAGAGAAATCGGTAGATCTATCTCTCCTAGAAGTAGCAATCCTGCTTCTGTCTTTAGGGGTGTTGACAAGCAATCAAGAGGAAAAACATCACTCCGTAGGCAGATTACCTCTTGTAACCGCCTCAGTAACAATAATTGCAGCGCAGGGTAGGTAACGATCGGTAAACTCTTACTCATGTATGGTACGAGGATAACCAGGTTCAACCTTGCTCACTTTAGGCTAACGGGCCAAAAGCTACTGAAACTTTCAAAAATAATGAAAGTCTAGTACATTTAGCTTTCTCCGTGTTTACACACCTGTTTACATAGTTTATGTACGATTTTTAGTACGGGTATGGAAACATTGGAAAAAGCTAGATCTAAGCTAGCGGTATCAAATTGCCTTGGCCTAAGGAGTCGAGTTGAGCTTAACAATCCTTGCCCCCTTATTAAGCTTGCCGTCTTAGATCTATTTTGTTTAGTTTCTAAAAGCCTGGTTTTATGTACTCAGTATCCTCACCTTCAGAAGCATCTCGACCTTTCCTAACCTGGCAGCGCATCTTAGATTGGTCTCAGGAGCACTACCGCTGTCGTGTCTTCAGCAAAGATGAAAAGATTCCAGCTCGCCCTGGCTTACTGTATCTGGTGCAGAAAGGTTCTGTCCGATTAGTTGGCAGCGCCCAAGTTAGTGCGACTAGCAATTCACGCTTGCCTCGCATTAGCCCTGAAGAAGCTTTCTTGGGCTTTGTAGGTGCAGGACAACCCTTTGAAATTGTGGCCCAGTCTCCCTTTACCCTACAAAGTTATGCTCACGTAGACCAAACTTCTGTAGTTTGGATGTACTGGCATGACCTGGACAATTGGCCCCATTTCCGCCGTGAAGTGCTAGATGCCTTCCGCTACCAGCACCAGCGCAAACTACTGTGGTTGAGTACTCTAGGGCAGCGTCGCACCATTGACCGTTTATTAGGATTCCTCACCTTATTAATCGAAGAATTTGGGGAACCTTGCGAGAACGGTTATTTTCTGCCTTGGTCTCTCACCCATGCCCAAATTGGCAGCGCGATCGGTTCCACTCGTGTTACAGTGACACGCTTGATGGGTAAGCTGCGCCAAAAGGGATTGATTTACAATCAGGGCGATAACTTGTTGTGTCTGCCTGCTGATTCTCTAGCAAATCGTTAAAATCGTTGCTTGGCTTGTAAAGCAGAGTCTGCGTTTTGCCCACGCAGGCTCACTTTACAGCGGGTGCTGCATGGTTGCATAGCTCCAGCCCAACAGTAACTGAGATG
The DNA here is from genome assembly GCA_019358975.1 of Trichocoleus desertorum ATA4-8-CV12. NCBI lineage: Bacteria > Bacillati > Cyanobacteriota > Cyanophyceae > Leptolyngbyales > Trichocoleusaceae > Trichocoleus > Trichocoleus desertorum. The sequence goes on along the minus strand of JAHHIL010000024.1, from coordinate 9,485 downwards.
GCTGTTGCAGCGGTAAGGACAAAATAAACCGTGAACCTTCCCCACAAGCCGATTCTAAGGTGATCGAACCGCCGTGGAGTTCTGCCAACTTACGGGTAATGACAAGACCTAGTCCAGTACCTTGATGCTGCCGAGACAAAGAGCTGTCAATTTGGGAGAAGGGCATAAAGAGTAGAGCTTGGTCCGCTTCGGCAATGCCAATGCCTGTATCCCAGATCAAGAAGTTAATGGTATCTGGAATATTGTCGGATCGCTGCTGGCAAGAGCGGTAAACTTTCAGGCCCACTGCTCCAGTAGGTGTGAATTTCACAGCATTAGTCATTAAGTTAAGCAGCATTTGTTTCAACCGTCTGGGATCAGCCACGATGTATTCCAGTTCTGGCTCAATCTCCATTTCTAAGCGCAGATTTTGGTTTTCGGCTCGCTCTTGAATAAAACTAATGGCACTTTCACAAATATCGTTGATGAAAATGTGCTGTAGTTCGAGTTCTAGGCGATCGGCTTCTAAGCGTGACAAATCTAAAATGTCATTGATCAGATCCAGTAAGTGCTGACCGCTGGTATGAATGCGCTCGATGTAATCTTTTTGCTTAGGATTCACCTGACCGAAAAATTCTTGTAGCAAAACGTTGGAGAAGCCTAAGATTGCTGTCAAAGGGGTTCGTAGTTCATGGCTAGTGGTAGCAATAAATTCTTCTTTGAGGCGAGTCGTTTCGGTCAGTTGATGGTTTTGGGTTTCTAAGAGCTGCCACTGCCTACGAAATTCAGTGATGTCTCGACAAACTCCCACCACTCGTTGAACAATCCCTGCTGGATCGGTGATTGGCGTATAAATGGTTTCAAACAACCTGAAGCCAGAAGGCAGGGATAATTCGTGATCGACAAAAACAGGTTCTCCAGTTTTGAAGGCTTGATGAATGAGGTGATCCAACTCTTGGGCGGAGGAGCCTAGTAACTCTTGGTTCGTTTTACCCAAGATTTCGGGGAGGGAATATCCCAAGAGTGCGATCCCCGCAGGGTTAATGGCGATGTAGCGATGCTCTTGGTCATATTCCACAAAGATGTCAATTGATTTTTCTAGAAACAAGCGGAAATGTTCGGCGCTGGCTCGTTGCTGATGTTCTTGTCGATACAAGTAGGCTTGGCGTAGGGCGATCGCGCACTGATTGGCGACTTGCTCGATCAGCTTGATCTCCGATGGCTCAAAATAGCGTGATTGAGTGTGGTAAACACACAAGGCTCCAATCAAACCTTGGTCGTCGAGGATGGGGCTAACCAGTTGGGCAATCACGGTGGCATTGGCGTCTAAGCGATCTGAGCTAGGGCGATCGCTCCAGATCGGTACAGGTAAGGGTAAATCTGAGAGTGCCGCTAAAGCAACTTCATGCACACAAACATCACCCGCCAAAAGCTTTTGGCGATACTGGGGAGGCCAGCTTTGAATGCTAAAAGATTGACCTACTAAGGACTGAGCAAAGGAGGGTTGGCAGTGCTCAGAGCGTACTTCTAGGGCTTGCTGTTGTGAGTGAAACAGGCTGGCATAGCATCCATCAACCGCTAAAGTTTCTACTAGACCCTCGACAGCAGCTTGCAGCACTTGATCTTCATCTAAGCCTTTGCGGAGGGTTTCTGTGAGGTTGCGAATCAGTTGCTCAAACTGTAGCGATCGCTCTAAGGAGCGGGTGCGTTGGTTGACCCGACCTTCTAGTTCTTGAGCATAGGCTTGCAACTGTTGCAGAAGATTTGCTTGCTCTAAAGCGATCGCGACCTGATCGGCAACGGCTTGGATGAGTTGTTGCTCATCGGCAGTCCAGTTTCTCGGGGCTCGACAGTGGTGGACAACCAGCAAACCCCATAAACTGCGCTTTTGGGGATCTAAGGCCTCTCGAATGTGTTGGATAGAGACGGCAACCATGCTGCGGGTGTGCACCTGCTTCAACATGGTTTGGTGACAGTCTGCCAAAGGTTCTTGCTCAACATTGGCAATGCACCAGAGCTTACCAAGACGATAAGACTCTAAGTGAGGAGGAGGAATACACTCGGCTGGAAAATTCTGCCCTAACATCGGCGGATAGGTTAGGTTGACCGACTCGGCAATACAGGTACCACTCTGGTCGGGCAGCAACTGATAAGCTAAGACCCGATCTGTATCTAGTGCCTCTCGTAGTTGCGCTACAGCTAACTGCAAGATGGCCGAAAAATCAAAAGTTGTCCGAATTTGGGCTGAAATTTTACTCAACAGAGCTTCGCGTTCTCGCCGTTGTTGAATTTCTGCCACTACTTTCTGGCGATCGCTGAGATCTGTGACAAAAATCAGAATATAGCTATCTTCATCTTCCAACTCGCCAACTAAGACCAGTTTTACTTCAGTCCAAATGATAGAGCCGTCCTGGGAAAGAAATCGCTTTTCTAGGGTAATTTCTCGCTGTTGTCCTTGAATTATTTGCTGTAACAAACTGAGTTCTAAGGCCAGGTCGGGGAGATAAGTAATAGTGCGGTAATCTAAGCGCCGCAGTTCAGTTTCGCTATAGCCAATCAAACGGCAAAAAGCAGTGTTAGCCCTCAAGATACCGCCATCTAAACTTTCGTAGAGGATACCAATGGGTGCATGTTGCAGTAATTGATTTAGGCTATCCATCGGCAGCGAGACGGGTTTACGGAACTAAGAGAAATCTGGAGAAAACTCTGATAAGAAAGCTAAGGCAGCATCACGTAGTTACAACGGTCTTCGCGTTTTAAGGAATCGCTGTAGCCATGATAAGAACTTTGAGAAGAGCGGCGATCGCTTGACTATCAACAATCAAGCTAGTTTTTCAGATACCTGAATCAGAAGCTAAATCAGGGTCTAAATTAGATTTATGATCAAACTGAGAACCAAAACTTGTTTGGAGCTGCAAACAAAGATTAAGATTTGAGCTTAATATTAAAAGACTTGCCTTAACATTTGGCACAGAGAAAAAAGAAAACTTAAAGCTACCTTGGTATCAGAACGACTGGTTTTAATATTAGGGAAAGAACGGCCAGAGACATCAGTAGAAAAACGTGTTTTTTCCGCAACCTCATACCAGAACTGTTGTAGATGGAAGCAAAGTTCTGGGTTCTCACCAAATTTTTTGGTTAGGGCAAAAAACTAATTCACGAATTGCTCTAACGCAAACTATTGTAATGGTACAGGCACAAAATCGTATCCAGTTCCCGATCGCTGTCCTGGCACAATCTTAACCAATTGCACAGAGGCGTTGCGATCGCCAGATGGCAAAAAGCGAATGGTTCCAGACGCACCCGTGGTTGAAAAGTCTGAGCTAGACAGTGTTTGCTGAACACCCGCGCGGGTAGGGTTACGCTGCAAACCTGCGATGAGTGCTTGAGTCGCATCATAAGCCAGAGCCGTCCGCCAGTTGACATCCCCACCCCACAGCTGTCGAGATTGGCTAGGAAATTTAGCCGTGGCATCGCCATCAATGTGCCAGGGCACAGATAAGACCATGCCAACCGCAGCATCACCGCCTATCTCTAAAGTTTTAGGCGTATAAACATCGTCGCCGCCCAAAAGACTCAGGCGTTGGCGATTGAGTTGCACCACTTGCAAAGCCCTGTCCAAACTACTCGTGTTCGCTGCCAACATCAGCACCTCAGCATTTTGCTTCAACGCTTGCTCAATGCTCTTAGCAGCACTAAAGCTGGGGTCAGACAAATCAATTTCAGCCATTACTTGTCCACCTCGGGTCAGAACCGAACTGACGAATTCGGACTTAAGCGATTTGCTGTAATTGCTTTGCGAGTTGAAGAAAACCACGGCATTTTGTTTCTGCAACTTCGTCAGCATGTAGTCAGCTAAGGCTCTAGCCGCTACATAATCACTAGGGACAGTGCGAAAAACATAGTGGGGGGAACCTGCTGGCTGGCCGCCTGAAGCTGATAGCTCCACCGAAGTACTGACCGGAGAAATTGCCACCAGCTCTCCATCTGCATACACTGGCTTAGTAGCTAAAGTCACATCGCTAGAGTAATGACCGACCACACCTAAGATTTGCTGGTTTTCAACTAAGTTGGCGGCGAGTCGTTTAGCTGTATCTGGATCGTTATCATCATTAGCGATCGCCACTCTGAGAAAAGCACCATTAATGCCTCCAGCCTGATTGATTTCGCTTTGGGCTTGAGCAACCCCCCGAAAAATTTCTAACGCTCCATTTAAGTCAGTCTTAACGGGAGCAACAACCGCGATCGCATAACTTTTGCGCTGTCCAATCCGAGCATTATTGAGAAAAATCAAAGTCTCTGGATCATTGCGCTGCTCCTGCAAAGCCGCCGTAAAATTAGCAACGGCTTGGTCATAGCTTTCTTGAGCCAAGGCTTTCATGCCTTGTTGTTTGCTAGAGCTAAGCGTCCCACCCGTTAGAGATTGTGCGCCAAAGCTAATTTGCGCTGACCCTGGGACAGACAGATCAGGATTAGCGACCCTGTCACCTTGAGAACCCAACAAAGCCCCGATCCCCGAACCAGGGGTGCGATGCGTCAGCCACCAAGCACCAGCACCCAGAAGACCTAGGGTAATTAGCAACGAGACAGCAAGAACGGTCGTTTCATTTTTGGGGGACATAGCTGCTCAACGAATTCTGACAAAACCTGCTTTGGCGATTAAAGTCTGGCCTTCTTCTGTCAATAAAAAATTAGCGTAAGCTTCGCCTGCTTGCTCCTCAGCTTGACCATTTTGTTGAATAACCACGTACAAACTCCGGGTCAAAGGACAAAAGCGAGACTCCAGAAACCTCTAAGCAGATACATTAGCCCTAAGGTGATTCCGGTAATAATCACCAGATCCACCTTTTCAATCACCCGACGAGCCTGAGCCAACACTAAAGCACTCAGGACTAAGAGCGAAACACCCGCTCCCAGCCAGATTGGTTGCAAAAGGCTGGTTAAGGCGATCGCAATCAGTCCGCCTTCAAACCCTGTAAACGCCGCGCCGCCAATTAACTCCAGGGTGGAGAATTGCGAACGAGCGACAGCAGGGGGGGCAGGTGGAGTGACAGGAACTGGAGCAGGCGGAGGAGGAATTGGGACAGGCGAAGGGGGAGTTACCGCAGCGGGAGAAACAGAAAGGGGCGGGGCAACAGATGGAGTAGGCTTGGGCGCTAGCGCTGCTGTGACTTCGGCCACAGACTGAAAGCGCTGACTAGGTGCCGATAAAAGCATCCGATCCAAAACCGCAGCCAACCGATCGCTCACGGTTACCTGCGATCGCCAATTCCAAGAATTACTATAGGAATCCAAGAGATCGGCGGGTTCTTTTCCAGTTAGTAGGTGAAGGCAAGTGACAGCAAGGGCGTATAAGTCTGTAGCAGGGTAGACCTGGCCACCAGAAGTTTGTTCGGGTGGAGCATATCCGGTGGAGTAGATCCCTGTCGATGTTTTTGCAGCAGCGCCTGCGGCCTTTTTAACTGCGCCAAAATCTAGCAAGTAAATACGGCCATTCCGATGCCGCATGATGTTAGAGGGTTTAATGTCGCGATGAATCGAATGGTTGTCATGCACAAATCGCAAAATCTTCAGCACTTCAACCAAAACTTCCGCCACCTCATCTGGAGAAAGCTGCCCTTTTTGAGCTAGCTCCTCCTCCATAGTTTGGCCGTCAATAAACTCCTGCACCAAGTAGAAAAACTCATCTTGCTTGTTCGCAGTACGGCTCGGCACCGTCAAAGAGAAAAATGCAAACAAGTCGGGAATTTGAGGGTGGTTATTGCCAAGTTGTTCTAAAACTTCTGCCTCACGCTCAAACAGATTTTTAGCAACTTCTATCTGATCAGGATTGAGATCGCCAGAAGGTTGAAATTGCTTTACAACACATTGCCGCATCGCTGGAGTATAGCGATCGCGGGCCAGGAATGCGGCCCCAAAGCCACCTTTACCCAATAGCTTTAGGGGCAAGTAGCGACCAATTAAAATTAAAGACATGCCACAGGTGGTGCAATACTTCTGCGCCACTGTTTTTAAGATTTGAGTGTTATCTAGGTCGGGACATGAGTTTTGCGGTCTGGGACAGCCTGGACGGGTGCAGTAAAGATCCATGAGCTTAGTCAGTCAGGTGATGGCAATTGTGCTAGTCCATACCGCTAGAGCTAGGAACCACAGCTGTCAAAGCGGGTGATTCTAGTAATTCACTATCATGCTGCTTCATCGCCTGAGTCGGATTGCTGAAGCGAGGCAAAACCTCATTGAGAAACGCTTCAGCAGCTTTCGAGCGGTAACGATTGGGGTTGAGAATCACTGAGAGCATCCGCTGGACCACCACTTCATCAATTCTGGCTCGATGCAAGACTCCCATTTGAAGCTCCTTCTCAATGGCGGAAACAGAGACGAAGGCAGCGCCTAAGCCCGACTGCACCGCATTTTTGATTGCTTCAATAGAATTCAGCTCCATCTCAATCTTGAGGCGACGAGTTTCAATCCCGCACCGCGTTAAGACTTGATCAATTACCTTACGAATGGTGGACTGCGAGTCCAGCGCAATAAATTGCAGTTTATAAAGGTCTTCTTTTTGAATCGTGGTAACCCTAGCAAAAGGATGAAACACAGGTAAGATGAGTGCGAGTTCATCTTCAGCGTAGGGAATAATCTCTAATGAGTCCTGTAGTTCGGGAGGAACCTCGCCACCAATGATCGCTAGGTCGATTTGCCCATTTGCTACACTCCAGGACGTACGACGGGTGGAGTGAACGTGCAACTGCACCGAGACATCAGGATACTGCTGCCGAAACAGACCAATCATCCGGGGAAGTAGGTAGGTTCCGGTTGTCTGACTCGCTCCAATAATTAGGGTGCCACCTTGGAGATTTTGCAGATCTTCGATCGCGCGACAGGTTTCTTGACATAAAGTTAAGATCTTTTCCCCATAACTGAGGAGTAGGTGACCTGCTTCAGTCAGTTGTGCCCGGCGGCCACCGCGATCGAACAACGGCACGTCGAGTTGCCGCTCTAGATTCTGTACTTGCAAACTGACAGCAGGTTGGGAGACATATAAGCTGTCAGCGGCTCGCTTAAAACTTCCCTCAGCGGCGATCGCTTTGAGAATACGGAGTTGATCCAAGGTAAAAGGAAGGTCAGACATAACGGCTAAACCTGCGAAAAAGGAGCCTAGTAGCACCAAGTCAATGAACAGAAATTAACAGAATTTACAGAATTTAGGGAAATGTGAAATTTGGGATAGTGGGTGCATGTATTGTATGGATTCTAGGATGATGCTAGTTAGGCAATCGAAAACCAAATTTCCTCCCCACACTACTTTGTGGCATAAGTTGAACCGAATCCATTGCAGCGAAATCGAAAATAAATGAAACTTAGCGTTTAGAGCACCTATGAAGCGGGAGGTTGTCCGGGACTTTCTGAATTTACCAGGAATTGCGGGTGTTGCCCTAATGGATGGGCGATCGCGCCCTTACTTTTGCGGTGTCGATCAAACGTTGAACTTTCAACAAAAAGAAGCACTCGCTCAAGGAATTCGGCAAGTTGTTGAAACGACCCCAGATGGATTTGAATCATTCGTGTTTCAATTCACGGGGCACCAAGTTTACATTTATAAACTTGATCACGGCATTATCTTGCTCGTTTTAGCACGAGCGCAGTTAGTTTATGCCGACTATTCAGAAGCGATCGTTAACCTCAAAGCCGCTTTGCAAGAAGACATCACCACGGCGATCGCGACCTTCCGGCTATTGGCCAGTGATGTCACAATATCAGGCCACAACTACTGGAAGCAGCGGATAGACGGCAATCCCACCAGCACCCTCGACTCCACCTTAGCGACAGGCTCTCATGCCTTTAGGAGCGGTTCCTCTGCTCTTACCAACCCCACATCCTCCGACGCGGAGCCAACTGCCACCCCCAATGGAGCGCAGATCTCTCCTGCCCCATCCCAAGCAAACCCTGCTGTCAAAGTAGAATCACCTGCACCAACAGCGTCCCCTCCTGAACCCAAGCCCACGCCGCCACCGCCATCAGAAGTGGATGCTTCGGTGGATCTCAAAGAACTACTAGCAACGCTCAACCACCTCAGCCATTTCACCACTCAGTATCTGGGTACGGCAGTGATCACTAACTATTGGAAATCGAGCCGCCCCGATCTCGACTGGCTGCACAACTTCCAGGTTGACCGTTCTGCGCACCTCAACTTCTCGAGTCCGTTAGCTCAAGGCACCAACCAACTCATTACGGCTGAGCAGCAGCAGTGGATTCAGCAATGGGTGATGGCCTTTATCAAGCGGTGCTCGCAAGTCATTCGGGATTTCCCGACCATCGTAGAACAAAGAGCCCTCAACGATCGCCAAAAACAAATCTTATTACAGCAATCTCCATAAGTTTTTCTACAGCATTCAGTGTTAAAAATATGGCCAAAATTGTCAGACTAGAACCGATCGCTCAACAAACCTCTGTTGAAACCAACGGTAGTCTGCTCTCCATTCTGATTAACAAAGACTTAGACGTACTCAAAGAGTGTGGTGGTCGTGGCATGTGTGCCACCTGTCACGTTTATGTGAGTCAGGGGATGGACTCCCTCTCCGCTATGAATCGCCGGGAGCAGCGGACTCTAGAAATCATTACTACCTGTAAACCCAACTCGCGCCTCGCTTGTCAATCGCGGGTTTTGGGCAATGGTGTGGTAGTAGAACTGCCACCTGGTATGTATATTAATTCGCTACAAGATATTGAGGCGTTAATTGGGCGACGTGCCGAGCAAGATTTACTCCACCCGATTACAGGCCAAGTGCTGGTTGAAGTCGGAAAATTGATTACTCGTTCGATGCTGAAACAACTAGAAGACACGAGTTTCAAAGTCGGGGAATATTTCCCTCATACCACTGATGTTTAAGAGCAATTAACTACATGCTGAGTCAAATACAATATTTGAGCCAAATCGTAGATGGTCGTTATGCCACCGATGAAGAGCTACAGTTCTTCAGTGACTATCTCCAGTCTTTTAATCTCCGACAAAGTGCTTATGCCAGACTCCAAGTGGCTGAGGCTACCATTGTCCAACAGGTGCAAGCTAAGATGCGATCGCTCGACCCAACTTTGTTGCAGAATGGCGCTGAAGATGTAACTGGGAAATGGCGGCGAGATACCCTCCGAGTCTTGCGCTATTCCGCGATCGCCATGCTACTCAATGACGCCGATTGGCTACGCGATCGCCTGCTGTACTGGATGCAAACGGTGATGAAAGCGTTTGGAGCCGAACGGAGTTGTGATGTCACCTACCAACTCATGCAAGATGTGGTGCGGCAGCACTTAACTCCGGCGGAAGCTCGTTTGTTTTGTCCCATCCTAGAGTTAAATCGCGCTTTACTAGGAGGATCTGCGGATTCCTAGTAGTCAGTCAATTATTAGTTGACGGGTAAAGTCGATGCAGTTTTATCCTGGCATCTGCGGTCGTAAATCGCCAATCAATCCAGGTCTTCTCTTGATTGCGCTCCTCTTGCCAAGCTTCTACT